>CAZSYU010000049.1:13737-27200 GCA_964611345.1 uncultured Pseudomonadales bacterium | reverse complement strand
TCGTTTAACAGATATCGCGCAGCGGAGACGTGCCGCCGCATTAACAGCTCGGCAAGCTCGGCATCCCCCGCTCCCAGGGCATCAACAATGTGTCGATGTTCGGCGAGCGCCTGCCGGCCGCGCCCATGATCCGCCGGCGTTCGACGCCGATACATGCGTACCAGGTGATAGAGGTCATCGCACAACATCGACGCAAGAATTTCGTTGCGACTCGCCCGGGCAATGCGATAGTGAAAATCGAAATTGCCTTCCTCCTGCAGATAGCGGGCCTCGGTGTCGCTACCCAAAACTTTTTCGTGCTGATCAAGTAGCTCATGCAGCGCCGCGACCTCAGGGGCATCAATACGCTGCGCAGCCAACCTGCAGGCCATACCTTCCAACGCCTCCCGGGTTTCGTAGACCGCCAATAACTGGGCGTGGGACAGACAGACCACACGGGCTCCCGCATTGGGCACAATTTCAACCAGGTGGCGCGCTTCGAGGCGGCGAATCGCTTCCCGCAACGGCCCGCGACTGATGCCGTGAGCGCTGGCCAGTTCGCCTTCGTTTAGCTTGCTGCCTGGCGCCAGCTCACCAGCCACGATTTGCGCCTGAATCGCTTCGAGCGCCTGGTCCGCCAGTGTGACGGCGGCTGGAGTTTCCAGCGTTAGCGCCATTGAAGCGACCGGTGGTGCAATCGGTGACACAAACAGTGAAAGGCATATTGTTGACAATATTCAGATATCATGGGCAGATATTAGGCAAAAATCGCTCCTAAAACAAGATTTATGATGATATTGTCGACAATTAGTCTCCGAGAATTAGTGTCTGAGAATTAGTGTCCAAGAGCTATTGCCGCATAGCGACTCAGGTCACTGCCCTTCCTGGTGCTAGCTCTCCGCCGGTATCTGGGTGAGCCAGGTCTGCAGCTCGGCATAGCTGGTTGTGCGCTGGTACTGGGGGTACTGACTGGCAATGTTGTCGGGCGCACAGAAGAAGGCGCCATGATCCGCCTGATCGAGCATGCTGACATCGTTAAAGGAATCACCCGCCGCACAGACTTGATAGCCCAGGGATTGGAACGCCTGCACCGAGTGCCGCTTGGGGTCGCTTTGACGGAGGGTATAACCTTTTATGTAGCCGTCCTGGACATCAAGCTTGTGGCACAGCAGTAGCGGGTGGCCGAGCTTAGCCATCATGGGTTGGCCAAATTCGTAGAAGGTGTCTGAAATGATGGCGACCTGAAAACGCAGTCGCGCCCAATCCAGAAACTCAACGGCGCCATGCAACGGCTCAACCTCAGCGAGCACATCGGTAATGGTCTGGTAAGTGACACCCGCACTTTCAAGAGCGCGCAGCCGCAGCTGCATAAGGTCGTCATAGACCGGAATATCGCGGGTTGTTTTGCCGAGCTCAGCAACACCTGTGCGCGCAGCCACTGCCTGCCAAATTTCCGGGATCAAAACCCCCTCAAGATCAAGACAGAGTATTCGCATAGCAGACATCACATTCGAAGCAAAAAGTTGAAACAGGGGTAAGACGTAAACGCCCTTAACCGACGGGCAACGGCGTATCGCGGAACAGTTTTTCGCGCTCGGTGCGGTTGCTGCTGGCGGCTGCGCTGGCAACCAGCTCGGGTGTCAAATGCGGCGCAAAGCGCTCGATAAAGTCGAACATAAACCGGCGTAGAAACGTACCTTTACGGAAACAAATATGGGTAACGCTACTCGCAAACAGATGACTGACATCCAACGCAACAAGATCTGAATCGATTTCGGGATCAAAGGCCATGCTGGCAATAATGCCAACCCCAAGCCCGAGTCGAACGTAGGTTTTGATCACGTCTGTGTCGGTGGCAGTGAAGACAACGTTGGGCTCATACCCCTCATCAAGAAACGCATCATCCAACTTCGACCGACCCGTGAATCCAAACACATAAGTCACAAGCGGCTCTGCCGCCAGCGCCTCCAGCGAAAGCAATTCCTTAGCTTCAGCTAGCCGGGCAAGCTTATGGTCTTTTGGCACAACCACAGATCGATTCCACTCGTAACACGGCATCGACACCAAATCCTGGAAGTGGTCCATTCCCTCCGTCGCAATCGCAAAATCGACCTGTCCGCTCGCAGCCAGTTCGGCGATTTGAATGGGTGTGCCTTGATTCATATGCAGGCTGACATCAGGAAACTCAGTTTTGAAGTCTGCAATGACCGGCGGTAACACATAACGCGCCTGGGTATGGGTGGTCGCAATTGACAAACTGCCGGCACGCTCGTTACTGAACTCCTCGGCCACCTGCTTGATATATTGGGTCTTGTTTAGAATTTCCCCGGCCATTTCGATAATGGCTTCACCCGCTGGCGTCACCCGGGTTAGATGCTTGCCACTGCGAGCAAAGATCTCAACCCCCAGCTCATCTTCCAGCAAGCGGATTTGTTTACTGATGCCAGGTTGTGAGGTGTACAGGCTTTGGGCCGTCGCAGATACATTCAAATCGTGGTGGGCGACTTCCCAGATATAGCGCAATTGCTGAAGCTTCATGGTCTGCTTAGGGCCCTGAACTACCTAAAGTGCATAACAAACAAACAGTATCATGAATTTTGATATATGAGGGGCGCCCGCGGGCCAGCTGGTGTTAGCGCCCATTAGACGCTCTTTTTCAGGACTCGTTAGCGATGCCGCTCGGGACGTGGCCCGCGGCGACGTGTTCTCGGGCGGCGGCCACGTGGCCCGGCTGGTCGTCGAAAAAGATGTCGGCCCCAAAGGCCTGGAGGAACATGCCCTTGTTCATGCCACCCAGAAACAGACTTTCATCGAGTCGAATGTCCCAATCGCGTAAGGTGCGTATCACGCGCTCATGGGCAGGTGCACTGCGCGCAGTGACCAGTGCGGTCCGCAGAGCGTTTTCACCCGCCGGCAATTGCGTTTGCAAGCGCTGCAACGCCGCCAGAAAATTCTTGAATGGACCACCAGGCAGTGGCCGATGGGCCGCGGCTCGCTCTTCGGCACCAAATGCCTCGAGACCACGCTCCTGATAAATGCGTTCCGCCTCATCTGAAAACAACACGGCATCTCCATCAAAAGCGATGCGTAACTCGGGGGAAGCCGTTGCATCGGCAGATTTACGCCCCAATAGAGTTGCTGCAGCAACCCCTGCATCCAGTGCATGCCGCACATCATCGCCGTGCATCGACAGGAACAGATCGCAACCAAACGCCTGCACATACCGATATGGACTTTCGCCACCACTGAAGGCCGCACGTTTGATGTCCAGACCGTGGGCCTCGATGGAATTAAAGATGCGTAACCCGGTGTCTGCAGAGTTTCGTGAGAGTAAGATCACATCTACACAAGGTTTCCCCAGCAACCTATTGAAATTCAACAACTTCTTAACAAGAGGAAAGGCCTCACCTGGGTCCAGCACCTGTTCTTCTTTGGCAATCTGGTACGCCCGATAGGCCGCAAGTCCCTCTTGCTCATAAATCGCGTTACTGGCCGACAGATCAAATAGCGCCCTGGAGGATATGGCGACAGTGAGGCGGACGTCTGCAGCTTCATTAGTGCTCATGCCGTGGCATCATACCGGTAGACCTTTTCGGATCAACTCAATGCAGTGGCTTCTGTTTGGCCTGCTCGGCGGCTTTGCCTTTGTCTTTCTGACCCGCCTGTTCTGGGCTGACAACCCTAAAAACACAGGCTCACCCCTGGTCAAGGCGGCAATCGTGGTCCTTGCACTCACCCTGCTGCTGCTGGTTGTCACCGGCCGCACGCACTGGTTGGGCGCCGCTCTCGCCGGCGCCATCCCCTTCTTGCGCCGGGCGGCAGGTCTGGTCCGTTTTGCGCCCGCACTTGCCCAGGTGTGGCAGCAGCTGCGCAAACGCGGCTCAAACCAGCACCACGAACGCGCGACAGGCAATAAGTCTCCAGCCAGCGTGGATCTCACCGTTACCCAGGCACGAGCGCTGCTGGATGTTACCGCTGACGCCACCCCTGAAGAAATCATCAAAGCCCATCGCCGCCTCATTGCGCGCAATCACCCGGACAAAGGCGGTTCGACCTATATCGCGGCGCAGCTCAACGCCGCCAAAGAATTGCTGTTAAAAGCCTGACGCACTTCGACCGCCCGCGTTACACCGCACAGTCAGAACGCTAACTCGGTCACGGCAAAACCTGCAACGGATTGTTACCTTACCGCGTTGAACACCGGGAATAACCACCGATCGGGAGCGTAGGGAGCATCGTGAGCAGTAACGCGGAGCTAATAACAGAGGTCGAAACCCGTCGCAGACACAATCGCGTGTTCTGTACGGAACAGAACGTCAAGTTATCGATCAGAATGCGCGGCGAAATGCGCAGTCATCGCGCTGAGTTGTTGGACATCAGCGCCATTGGGGCGGCTGTCGCTCTGACGCGTCCGTTAAGCGCCGAACGCACCGCGTTTTTAACGCTGACCTGGAAGGACTTCCGCATCAAGGATGTGGTCTGCACGGTGAGCAATTGCCTGCAAACCAGCAAAACCAATGCACTATTAACCGGCTATCGCTGTGGCTTGAGTTTTCGGCCGTCGTCGCCGTTGCAACTCGACCGACTCGAAACGATGTCGCGAATCAACGACCTCGCCGATGCACTCGCAGAGGCGATAACGCAACAGCCCGTAAGGTCGCTGGACGTCGATGCGCTAATCGCTGACACCCAGCCTGTCGCACAAGCTCCAACCCCATTCCCAACCCAACAAAAATCCCAGCAAGCGACCGAGCCCCTGCCGCCCGCTCGCGCGGCCGACCATAAAGCCTCTGAAGGTCTGGACACACAGCGATAAGAATTCTTGTCGCGCCACAGTGGCGCTCTAGGAGATAAAGCTCTGCGCTTCCTCTTCAAGGCCAACCAGCCGGCGAACCCAGTTGTCGAGGAGTAAAAACTCCTCGTCCGCGACTTTAAAAACCGCGCTGATCTCTTTCAGCAAGCACTCTTCTTCGATTTCAAACGCTCCATCTGAATAGCTCAATCTGAGCAGATTCAACAGGGCCACCATGCGCGATTGGCGCGTGTCGAAGATCTGTTCGATGCCATCCAATTCGAGATAATCGAGCTCTTCAGACTGACTGAGGCTCATCTCGCGACGAAATTCGCCGAGCATGGTTTCTTCGTTAGGGTCGAGCAGGCCGTCGGAGACCACCACGTTGTGGGCCAACCCCATCAAAGCCGTGCGTTGGGCGTCGCTCAGAGTCGACAACCACATGGTCTAGCCAAGAACGCCGGTGGCGGTCAGGATGGTGAAGATCAGGCTTGAGCCCATAATGGCCACGGCGAGCCAACCCAATCCAACAAAAGCCTTCATGACGAGGCTCTGTTCCATAAAGTCTTCAAGCAGATAAAACATGTGCGGATACTCCAGCAGGGGATAAAAGCGCCACTTCGACATCACATTCTAAACCAAAGCAAGCGGCAAATCTGGTACTGGCGGCGCTATTGAATGCCCAACGGCTGGCCGAGTGCGGTGGCGTACAAGTCATGGGAATCGCTGTCGTCAATAGTCACCCAGGCAAAGTCCCCGACCTGCAAATGCGCCGCATCGCGGATATGGACAACACCGTCAATGTCGGGCGCGTCGGCGTAGGTTCGACCAACGGCTGTGGAGGTACCGTTGACGTTCTCCAGGGCATCGACTAACACCTGGGTCTCCTGACCCCGCCAGGACTTGAGCTTGTTGCGACTGATGTCCTCCTGGAGCGCCATAAACCGAGCCAAACGCTCCTGCTTCACCGCCTCATCAACGTGGTTAGGCAGTGCCTGGGCCCCTGCGCCAGCAACGTCGGAATAGGTGAACGCCCCTACCCGGTCGAGTTGCGCCTCCTGCAGAAATTCCAGCAAGGTATCAAACGCTGCCTCGGTTTCGCCCGGGAAACCAACAATAAAAGTGCTGCGCAGCTTTAGATCAGGCACAACTTTGCGCCAGTTATGGATTCTCTCGAGCGTTGTTTCCGCCGCCGCTGGCCGCCGCATGGCCCTGAGAATAGCGGGATCACCGTGTTGCAGCGGCACGTCAAGGTAAGGCAGCAGTTGGCCAGCAGCCATCAGTTCCATGAGACCATCGACATTGGGGTAAGGGTATACATAGTGCAGGCGCACCCAATCAAACATATCACCCAGTTCCTGGCTCAGCGTTCGCAAGTCACTACTTAACTCGCGACCAGCAAAGGTCTCTTCGCGGTAGTGCAGATCCACCCCATAGGCGCTGGTGTCTTGCGAGATCACCAACAGCTCGCGCACCCCCGAATCGGCCAATTTTTGCGCTTCACGCAGATTGTCGGCAATACCTCGCGAACGGAGCTTGCCGCGCATGCTCGGAATAATGCAAAAACTGCACTTGTGGTTACAGCCTTCGGAGATTTTCAGATAGGCATAATGGCGCGGCGTGAGCAGCGCCCGCTCACCGTGCAACTGTTGATACACAAGGTGATTGGCGCCCTGCTGCTTTGTAGACTGGGCTGTGGACGCTGGCGTCGCGGCGCCTTCCAGCGGTTGCCAATTACGTACCGCATGGGTTACCTCGGCAATGGCCTGTGGTCCGGAGACATGCAACAGCTTGGGAAATTTCTCGTCCAATAGTTGTTTTTGGGTCCCAAGACAGCCGGTCACAATGACACGGCCATTCTCGTCCAGCGCTTGCTCAATGGTCGCCAGTGATTCCTCAACCGCAGCATCGATAAATCCGCAGGTATTAACGATGACCACGTCCGCCTCGCCGTAGTCACTCACCGTCTCATAACCAGCATGCAGCAGTTCACCGATAATCGACTCAGTGTCGACCAGTGCCTTTGGGCAGCCAAGACTGACAAAACCGATCTTGCCACTAGCGCTGACGGGTGCCGGCTTAGCATCAGCGGCAGTACCTGCGTCAGCGCCTGCAGGCGAAGCAACAACGGGAATAGTGGACTCGGTCATTTTCAATGGGCTGCGTGCTTGGATGGCCGCACCCTAGCGATTGCCGATCACAACAGCAAATGTTTAGGCAGGGGTGCTGGGCAGCGCACAAACAGGTACCGTAGAATGAGGCAGTGAACACCCAAGCCTATCTCCCCCTGGTCACCCTATCCGAGTCTGCTCTCGCCGCGGCTCGATCCGGGCTGCTGATCGCTGCCAGTGACCGACTGCGCCGAGAATGTCGCTACGCCTATGACTACCTGCAGATGCGCCACGGACACACCGCCTGGCAAGCGCCTTTTATTAGCGGCTTTGACGCCTTGCTGCGCCACGCACACGAGCGAGCGAGCCGGCTCGACCCGAACTGTGAAGTATTGCTAACGGCCGTTGAGCAACATGAACTGTTTCGGCGCTGTGCTCCGGCTGGACTTGTCCACCTCACTCCGCTCTTCGAGGACGCCTGGCAGCAGTTGCACAGTTGGCAACTGGACAGTACCGCAGCGGTCTTCACCGATAGCGAGAACACCCGAGTGTTCGCTGCCTGGGCGCGTAACGTTGAACAACAACTCACCCAGCAAAATGCCCTCACGAGCGTACAACTGGGCAGTCGAAACTATCCACAGGAACCCCCGCAAGGGCCTGTTCACCTGTTGGGTTTCGACGTTCTAACCCCAGTCCAAAAACACTGGATCGAAACAGCCAGGGCCAATGGCACCACGCTTACGATCGATAACGAATCCGCTTATCCAAGCAAATCGGCCGAGCCCAGCAACCAGGTCACAGGCTCCGCGGGTCGGTTTGCCTCCCCCATCGCCGAGTTGACGGCGGCCATTTGCTGGGCTCGTGACACGTTGATCGCCTCCCCAGCCGGGCAGCCGCTGCCTAGAATCGCAATCGTTGTGCCCGACCTGTTGCAACAACACGCAACCGTCAATCGGCTGCTGCACTCGCAGTTGGAAGGTACCCACCAACGCGAAGCATTGCTGTACAACCTGGGTGGCGGCTTACCGCTCGCCCAACAACCATTGGTAGCCAGCGCACTGTGTCTGCTCCAAAGTATTCACAGCCAAACTCACTACACCGAACTGGAACAACTACTGGTAGACCCAGCCATACCCGCTATCAACACCTCAAAACGGCTACCGCCAACTTGCCCGGAGTTTATGGCACTGCAAGACATACCGGCCGATATCTGCACCGAGCCATTGCGCGTTATTCTGCGTTCCATTCAAGGTTGGCCAGATGCGAGCAGTCCATCCAACAGCGGTGGCAGCCTGCGTCGCACTGTCCGAGAGTGGTGGCTCGCCGCTGCCTCTGTGTTGCGCAATGCGCGTTGGCATACTGCACGCAACGATTCAGAAGGCTACCAGGCCACCAACGCCTTACTCGATCTGCTCATGAACCAGGCGCCTGATGGAGAAAGCCTGGTCTCATGGAGTGATGCCTTCGCACTATTGTCCAGCATGACAACCCAAACCCTGTTTGCACCGGCAGGCCAACCCGCACCACTGCAAGTGCTTGGTTATCTGGAAGCTCAGGAACTTGAATTCGATCATCTTTGGATCACGGGTATGAGCGATACCGCATGGCCGACACCCGTGGCAACAAATCCCCTGCTGCCCGCCGCCGCACTTACCAATGCGGGCGTACCTCGCACCACCTATGGGTCTGAATTGCGCTTCGCCCAACACTGGCTAGAACGAATTACCCGCACCCCGGTAGAACATCGCGCCAGTTACTCCGACGACAGCTTGGCGCCAGAGCACAATCACCCCGAGGGTGTGAGCGCCTTAGCCGGCATCAGTGCACTGCTTAGTCACTGGCAGCCGACCACGACAGTGGCTAATCAATGGCACCCAGGCGTGAACCATTGGTTAAGCGCAGACACCTCACAGCCCGTCAAGCTCACAGCCACCGAGCCTGCGCCCGACCAACTCAAGGGCCCCGCACCACGGCCACCACAACTTCGTCGTGCAACCAGGCGTTTGCAAGACCAGGCCGCATGCCCGATGCGCGGCTGGGCAACGCACCAGCTCAACCTCGAGGAGCCAGTGAAACCGCACACACTGCCTAACCCCCTGGAGCGTGGCAACCTACTGCACGACGCGCTCGATCGCTTGTATAAGGAAATAACCTCGTCTGCCGATATTGCCCAGTTAAGTCCGGCAGAAGAGAAGTTAATGTGTATGCGCATTGCCCGTCTGAGCGTTGACGAACAAATGACCCGTTATGCAAAAACGGTACGCACGCTCGAGACCGAACGCCTCGTTTCTCAGCTGCGCCATTTTCTCAATGCAGAACGCAAGCGTGGTGAGTTTCAGGTTAGCGCGCTCGAAGAGACCAGCTCTGCCAGCATCGGGCCGTTTGACATTAGCTTGCGGCCAGATCGTATCGATGACACGCCGCATGGACAATTTGTCATGGATTACAAGAGCAGTGCGCCAGAGCGAGCCAAACTTGTCGACGAACGCCTGAGCGCGCCGCAAATTCCGCTTTATATTTTGCTGCAGTTAGCCAATGGCAAACCTGTCAGCGAGATAGTTCTGGATGATCCCTTGGTGATCGCTGGTGCCTTCGCACAACTTAAGCCAGAGGCCGCAAAGTACGTCGGCTTGCGCGACGAGAGCACTGATTTGAGCGCCAAGGGCGTTGACGGTCACTACAATTGGAGCGCGCAACTTAAACGCTGGCGCGAGCAGTTAACGTTGCTTGCCGAAGAGGTAGCCATCGGTGTTGCCGATGCAAAACCCACAGCCACCGCCTGTGCAAACTGTAACCTGCGATCGTTTTGTCGCTACCACCTGCGCAACGATTAACCTTTGGCATGCCCGCAAACAACACACCCGCTAGCACTCTGGTGATTACGGATCAGGCACAACGCGATCATGCAATTGATCCACAGCGTTCATGCATTGTGCAGGCGCCTGCGGGGTCTGGTAAAACCACTTTGCTGGCAGAACGTTTTGTGGCACTGCTGGCAGGCGTCGAACAGCCAGAACAAATTCTCGCCATAACCTTTACTAAAAAAGCGGCGGCAGAAATGCGCAGTCGCATACGCGAGGAATTGGCAGATCCCAACAGCAAACTGGGCCAGGCCGCAATGGCACGCTCGGAAGCTCTGGCATGGGGACTTGAGGAATACCCCAGCAGACTGCGCATCCAGACCATTGATGCATTTGCTATGAGCCTGGTTAAGCAATTGCCCATAACCAGCAAGCTGCAACAACGGGACATCTGCGATCACCCGCTAGAATACTACCAACGCGCTGTAGCTCGGGTGGTACAGCGTGTTAACCAGCCGAGCGATACAAGTGCAATCGGTAGCCTGATACGCGACTTCGATGGCAACATCGTCCAGGTACAAAATCTCCTGATCACCATGCTCAGCCGCCGTGAGCAATGGCTGTTCACTCTTACCGATAAACTCGCCAATTTCTCACCAGACGGATTGGTCGAGGCCATCACGGAAGGCATAGCGGGCCTGCAAGCTGACGCCCTGACCAGCCTGCTTGCTACAGTGTCTCTGCCCGCCCGCCACAAGCTAGGTGAGTTTGCCGGTTATGCGAGCGACAACCTGGGTGCTGCAACCGCGTTTATTGATCTTGCAGAGTTTGAGCAGTGGCGATTTATTGCAACCAATCTGGTGCTAATTGCAGGCGCAACCCTTGAAGAGCCAAAAGTCCGCAAAGCACTCAACAAAAACAACGGTTTTCCACCAACAAAAGACAACAACTACAAACAAGACCTTCTGGATCTACTGGCCGAGTTTGCGGCCGAGCCCCAACACGCGGACATGCTACAAGCGTTAACTGCAATCCGCGATATCCCAGATCTGGAGACCGCTGCTCGCGACCGGGATCGAATCACAGTAATTGGTACAGTGCTGTTGAACTGCATTGCTGAACTCAACGACCTGTTTGACGAGCAGGGTGAGGTTGACTACAACCAGATTACTATTGCGGCAATAACCGCCCTGGGTACCAGTGACGCACCCACAGAACTTGCGATGAGCCTCGATTATCGCATCAGCCATCTACTGATTGACGAGTTTCAGGACACCTCCCGCGCGCAACACACCCTATTTCGACGCCTCATCAGCGAATGGACACCTGGCGATAACACGTCCTTTTTTGCTGTGGGTGATCCAATGCAGTCGATCTATCGCTTCCGTAACGCTGAAGTAAGCCTGTTTCTCGAAGTGTGTCAGCAGGGCATGGGCAACCTGCCGCTTGAGCACTTGCAACTCTCTACCAACTTCCGCTCGTCTGACTCTATGATCAGCTGGTTCAATCAGGTCTTTCACACCGTTCTGGGGCAACGCGACGATACCAACCTCGGCCGTATAAGCTATGCGCAAGCCACGTCGCCCCGTGGCGAGCTGACTAACCTGACAAAACAACAACTGCTTGAAGTGTTGCAGGTGAGCGAAGATGTTACCCAGCAGCACGAACAGATAATCGAGCATGTTCGGCAGCTTGTCGCTGCAGAGAACTGCGAGCTCACCGACATCGCGATACTCGTACGCAATCGAACCCCCGTTGCTGCTCTGGTGCAGGCACTGGAAGCTGCCGCTATCGACTGGCAAGGCACCGAGCTCTATGGGCTTGCCGAGACGGCTATTGTCAGTGATCTGGTTGCTCTGGCAAATTGCCTGTTTGATCCCGCTGATCGAGTCAGTACCTTTGCCTTCTTGCGCAGTCCATTAATCGGTCTGAATCTGAATGATCTGTTTGCCCTGGCGCGTTGCTTCGATGACGAACAGTTTAAGCCCGCCGGCACCCTCCTCGAGCTTATCCAGGCCGCCGCCCAAACAGATTCCCCACTTGAGCTCGTGGGAGTATCCGCGGAGGGAACTGCGCGTCTAACGCGATTGATCGCTGCAGCGCAACAACCATTGCAGGAACGATTGCTGCAAGCTCCGAGAGAATTGATCGAGACTATCTGGCTTCAGTTAGGCGGGCCGGCGGCCTATCCAAGCTCGCAACTCAAACACGCCGAACGCCTACTCGATACGATCGAACTCAAGCACCCGATACGCTTTTCGCCCACGCAACTCCGGCAGGACATTAATGCTCTTTACGCGGAAGACGATGGCACCGGGGTACAGATTTTGACAGTGCATAAGTCGAAAGGCCTACAATACAAACACGTTTTGCTGCCGCACCTCGAGGCCGGCACGCGGGCTGATAGCGCCGCTCTTATACTGCAACGCTCAGCCCATCAAGGTGCATTGCTCGCTTGCAAAGCGTCAAATCAACTCGCGCACATTGACAAGAAAAACAAGACTCTCTATCACTGGCTAAAGCTGGAAGACGGCCAGCGGGCACTCAATGAAACCCGGCGTGTTCTGTATGTCGCCGCGACGCGGGCTGAAGAGTCGCTCGCGCTCTTTGCCAGTATTCCACCTGAAAAAACCTCAGCGACCAAAGGCAGTCTGTTGGCCTGCCTGAGCGGCCTTACCGACGATCTTTGGGCTGTCGATCTTTGGGCTGACGCCAAAACGCCCGAACAGATCTCGGTTGCACCGAAGAAAGACACTCAGTTCGCGGCCAACACAGAGCAACGAGACAATCCTGTTGTGGTCATTGAGGCATTACCAGTCAACCTGGTACCTCCCATTCTGGCAGCGCCGCAAGTTCATCTACCCGAACGCTCGCGAAACATTGCAGGGCGCCGTGAGTTGGATGAACCCGAGTTGTTGTTTGCGCTGGACCGACGCGTAGCAATTTTGCGCGGCAACCTGACGCACCAGGCGCTGTGCTCAATTACCCAGGCCATCGATCCAACTGACGCTGCCCAAAGCCATGAGGAGCAGCAAGAGCGAGCGACCCAGGACGTCAGTGCACTCATCGACAACGAACAACATCTTTGGCAACAACAAGCCGAGCAACTCGGCCTCGATAACGAGCAGGCCTTGGAGCTGGTAACCGCTGTTATCCAGCAGCTTGAGCAAACCGCACGCTCAAAGCTCGGGCGCTGGTGCGCGTTGGTACCCCAGTCCGATAGCCAGGCAGAAATTGCTCTGACACTGTGGGAGAACGCCGGGCCGCTCGCACTGGTTATCGACAGAATGTTTGTCATTAAGCGTGCAGAACCGCCCAACGTGCGGTGGATTATCGACTACAAGACAGCAACTCCGGAGGCAGCTGGCACCAGTCCCGACCAGTGGCTAACCAGCGAACTGAATCGCTATGCCGGGCAACTCTCTCGCTACGCCCGGGCAGTGCGCGCTATGCACCCCGAGCAACAGATTCGCACCGCGCTGTATTTCACGGCCAGCGATCAGCTCTGGGAAACCGGTATCGAAGAATCTGCCGCAAAATCTGCCTCAGACGAGTCAGCGCGCGCTATTGCGCTTCAAAACGGCACTGTGGCGCGCAATTTAACCTATGACGACGTCGCAACTTAGCCACAACTGCGTTCTTCGAGGCTTGACGCGCAGGGTCACCCTGCTACTATCGCCGCATGATTTCGCAGCAACCAATGCAAACAGACTCTCGAACAGCGCAGCTCGGCTCGTCGCTGGTTGGCGTCATGTCTGCTATTGCTTCCAAGAACAGCTG
>CAZSYU010000049.1:0-13637 GCA_964611345.1 uncultured Pseudomonadales bacterium | reverse complement strand
AGAACAGCTGGTTTAGCGGTTACTGGTTCGGTTTTACGAACTAGGCCGCCTGCACAATCGTGGAGGCCCCTGTTGCCTCCCACCCGAACCCCGGTTGGCAACGTCAAACGGGGTTTTTGTATTTTGGGGTGAATAGAACAGACTTGATGAGCAGGCTATGAATACCGACAACGACAAACGCGCAACCAAGACAGATTCTACCGAGAATCTGAACATCGAAGCGCAGCGAGTACTGGCGTCACCGGCAACATTAAAAGAAATGTTGCCGGCCTCAGACCCAATCAAGCAGACGGTGCATCAACACCGCCAGGCAATTCGCGATGTACTGGCTGGACGCGATCACAGGCTGCTGGTAGTCGTGGGCCCCTGCTCAATTCACAACATCGACGAAGCGATGGAGTACGCTACTAAACTGCGAGTGCTCGCAGAGGAAGTCAGCGACAACCTGCTGGTAGTTATGCGTGCCTATTTCGAAAAACCACGCACTACTGTTGGCTGGAAGGGGCTGATTAACGATCCCTTCCTGGATGACAGTTTCCGTGTTGAAGCCGGTTTGCAAATGGCGCGTAAACTACTACTCGATTTGTCCGCGCTTGGACTGGGCCTGGCCACCGAAGCCCTGGATCCGATCACCCCGCAATACCTGCACGATCTGATCAGTTGGACCGCAATTGGCGCGCGCACAACAGAGTCACAAACCCACCGTGAGTTGGCGTCCGGCTTGTCAGCGCCTGTTGGGTTCAAAAATGGCACCGACGGTGGGCTGCCAGTCGCACTCAACGCACTGCAATCTGTCACCCATCCACACCGCTTTCTGGGGCTAAACGAAGAGGGCCAGGTGGCGATTACGACCACTCGCGGCAATTCCGCCGCGCACATTGTGCTGCGAGGTGGCAGCAATGGGCCAAACTACGACACCCAGGCCATCGCCGAATGCGAGGCCGCACTAATGACCAACAATCTGCCAAACAACATCATGGTGGACTGCTCGCACGCCAATTCAAACAAAGATCACCGCCTGCAAACCCGCGTTGGTGAAAGTGTGACCGAACAAATTCTCGCCGGTAATCGTTCGATTACGGGGCTTATGTACGAGAGTAATCTTGGCGCGGGCCGGCAAGATCACACACCAGGCGTTGCCCCTGCTCGCGGGATCTCAATCACCGATGCGTGCATTTCTTTTGCGGACACCCGTAGCGCCCTGCTTAAGATGAATAGTGAACTTGGCACCGCGCTGCGAGCGCGTCGGTCAGCCCGCGAACGAGCGGCTTAAACTCTTTTACCCATTCAGGATCAGCTCAGGAGTAATAGGCGTTTTCAGTAACGCTGTGATCGGTCGAATCCTTGATCGACTTCAGCTCTGGCACCTGCGCCAACAGCGCTTTCTCCACGCCCTGTTTTAGGGTGATGTCGACCGCAGAACAGCCCTGACAGCCCCCACCGAACTCGAGTACGGCAGTGGTGCCATCATCAACCACCTCAATAAGTGACACCATGCCGCCATGGGCGGCAAGCCCAGGGTTGATTTCGTTGTACAGCACGTAGTTGATGCGGTCTTCGAGCGGCGAGTCTGCACCAACGCTTGGCACGCGGGAATTAGGCGCCTTGATGGTGAGCTGACCGCCCATTTTATCTTCGGCGTAATCAACCTTGGCGTCGACCAAATAGGGTTGGCTACGTTCTTCGAACCAGGCGGTGAAGCCCTCGAATTGAACGGCGACGTCACCTTCCTGCTCTTCCCCGGGGCGGCAATAGGCAATGCAGGTTTCGGCATTAGGAGTGCCGGGTTGGGCCACAAAGACGCGAATGGCAACGCCCTCGTCGTCCTGTTTGGCGAGCAAACCAGCCAGATAACTTTGGGCAGATGCAGAGATATCAATCATTCTTGGGAAGCGCTCGCCTAGTGGGTGACTAAAGGCCTCAGTATACCAGTTCGCGGCATGAATCCTGCTCATCATCCGGGCGAAGAACCTGAGTTGAGCTTGCCGGTCGGGCGCTGGACAATCTAACGATACTGCGATTACTCCACCCGACGGGTTGCCAGTACGCCTTCTTCCGCTAGAAACCAGGGCTAGAAACCAGGGCGAGCAGCAACTTACCTACCACTTGTACAGCAGCAAGGCCGTAAATGACCCTCAAAGATCACCTCCAAGAACGCATTCTGGTCCTCGATGGCGCCATGGGCACCATGATCCAGAATCTGGGGCTCAATGAGGCGGACTACCGCAACGCTGAACTTGAGGCGCATCCAAGCTCATTGTTCGGCAATAGCGACCTGTTAAACCTCACTCAGCCGGAGGCTATTCAGGCTATCCACGAGGCCTTTCTCGCTGCCGGGGCAGACATTGTTTCCACCAACACCTTCACGGCCACAGAAATTGCCCAGGCAGACTATGCGCTGGAGCATAAGGTAGAGGCCATTAACTACGAAGGCGCACGACTCGCACGTGCGGCGGCCGACAAATTCAGCACCCCTGACAAGCCGCGCTTTGTGGCCGGCAGCATCGGCCCCACCAACCGCACTGCCAGCTTGTCACCCGAAGTCAATGACCCAGGCTTTCGCAACATCTATTTCGATGAGCTGGTCGCTAACTACACCGTTGCCGCCAGGGCGTTGCTCGAAGGTGGTGCAGATCTGTTGCTCATTGAAACCGTGTTCGACACTCTGAACGCCAAAGCCGCTATTGTTGGTTGCAAACAAGCTCAGCAACAACTCGACCAAACGGTTCCTCTGATGATTTCCGGCACCATAACCGATGCCAGCGGCCGCACGTTGTCCGGGCAAACCGTCGACGCCTTTTTTCAATCTATTAGCCACGCAGAGCCGCTGCTGGTAGGACTTAACTGCGCCCTGGGTGCCGCCCAATTACGCCCCTACCTTGAGGCGCTCTCCGGTCTCGCCAATACCCACGTCAGTGTGCATCCCAACGCGGGGCTGCCCAATGAGTTCGGCGGCTACGATGAAACGCCAGAAACCATGGCGGCTGTGCTCGATGAATTTGCCGGTTCAGGTTTTCTCAATCTGATTGGTGGCTGCTGTGGCACCCAACCCCCACATATCGCTGCTATCGCCGAGGTGGCGGCCCGCCACAAGCCACGCCCTATTCCGGCTGCAAAAGCACAGTTGGCGTTATCCGGACTCGAACCCCTCTACATCAATGAGGATTCGCTGTTTGTAAACGTTGGCGAGCGCACTAACGTAACCGGCTCTGCCAAGTTCGCCCGGCTGATTCGCGAGGAGCAATTTGCTGAAGCGCTGGAGGTGGCCAATCAGCAGGTGGCCAACGGCGCGCAAATCATCGACATAAACATGGACGAAGGCATGCTCGACAGCCAGGCGGCCATGGAGAAGTTTCTGCACCTGATCGCCTCCGAACCGGATATCGCACGGGTACCCATAATGCTCGACTCGAGCAAATGGGAGATCATTGAAGCCGGGCTTAAGTGTGTGCAAGGCAAAGCCGTTGTTAACAGCATCAGCCTGAAAGAAGGCGAAGCCGAATTTATCGAGCGGGCCACTCTGTGTCGCCAGTACGGGGCCGCTGTGATTGTTATGGCTTTCGATGAAGACGGCCAGGCCGACACCTTTGAGCGCAAAATAGAAATCTGCGAACGCTCCTACCGAGTGTTGGTAGACGTTGTCGGCCTTAACCCGCATGACATCATCTTTGATCCAAACATCTTCGCCATCGCCACCGGTATTGAGGAACACAACAACTACGCGGTCGACTTTATCGAGGCGACGCGCTGGATTCGTGAAAACCTGCCAGGCGCTGGTGTCTCTGGCGGCGTTAGCAACGTGTCCTTCTCGTTCCGTGGTAACAACGGTGTGCGCGAAGCCATTCACGCCGTGTTTCTGTACCACGCAATTAAAGCGGGCCTCACCATGGGCATCGTCAACGCGGGTCAATTGGCAATCTACGAAGATATACCCAAGGAACTGCGCGATGTTGTAGAAGACGTCGTGCTGAATCGCTCTGAGGATGCGACCGAGCGGTTACTTGAGCTTGCTGAAAAATACTCAACCAGTGGGGCCAAGGCCGCAGCACAGGATGACAGCTGGCGTGAACTACCCGTTAACGAACGGCTCTCCCATGCATTGGTTAAAGGCATCAACAAGTTCATTGTTGAAGACACCGAAGAAGCCCGCCAGCAGGCGAACCGGCCGATCGAGGTGATCGAAGGCCCGTTGATGGACGGCATGAATGTGGTTGGTGATCTGTTCGGGAGCGGCAAGATGTTCTTGCCGCAGGTCGTGAAGAGCGCGCGCGTGATGAAACAGGCGGTGGCACACCTTGTGCCCTTTATCGAGGCCGAGAAAGGTGCAGACGCGAAGGCTAAAGGCAAGATTGTCATGGCCACAGTAAAGGGAGACGTGCACGACATCGGCAAGAACATCGTCGGCGTTGTATTGCAGTGCAATAACTACGACATTGTCGACCTGGGAGTAATGGTGCCTGCCGAGAAAATACTGGCAGCTGCAAGGGAAGAAAACGCCGACATGATTGGTCTGTCCGGGCTCATCACCCCGTCCCTCGACGAGATGGTTCACGTGGCGAGCGAGATGGAGCGCACCGGGCTACATCTGCCGCTGCTTATTGGCGGTGCCACCACCTCCAAGGCACATACGGCGTTAAAGATAGAGCCAGCCTTTCCATCTGGCTCCGTTACCTACGTCACCGATGCCTCACGTGGCGTTAGCACGGCGTCGAGCTTGCTATCTGAAGAGTTAAAAACTGACTTTTTAGCAGAGACCCGAGCGGACTACGCGGCGGTGCGAGAACGTATTTCGAATCGCAAGTCTGTACAGTTGCTGCCCTACGAACAGGCGCAAGCAGAAGCCGCAACCATCAGTCCCTGGGTGGCCCCAACGCCCAATGCACTTGGTGTTACGGCACTGGATAACATCGCACTTGACGAACTGGTGCCGTACATCGACTGGACGCCGTTCTTCATGACCTGGGAACTGGCCGGCAAATATCCGCGCATATTAGAGGATGAGGTAGTAGGAGACGCCGCAACCTCACTGTTTGCCGATGCCACAGAAATGCTCGACAAGATTGTCAGTGAACACTGGCTACGTGCTTCCGCGCGCATTGGGCTGTGGCCGGCCAACCGGGCCGGTACCGACGACATCGTGTTGTATACCAACGATGACCGCGACACCGAGCTGTGCCAACTCCACCATCTTCGTCAGCAGGCGAAAAAAGGCGCGCCTGGACCCCACTATTGTCTGGCGGACTTTGTCGCCCCGGCACCCGAGCGTGATTACATCGGTGGCTTTGCCCTTACCGCTGGGTTGGGCATTGAAGAAGCGCTCGCGCAGTTCGAGAACGACGACTATCAGGAGATTATGCTGAAGGCTCTGGCTGACCGGTTGGCGGAAGCCGCTGCAGAGTACTTGCATCACAAGGTACGCACTGACACCTGGGGCTACGCCCAAGATGAAGCGCTGGATAACGATGCCATGATCAAGGAACGCTATCAGGGCATCCGCCCCGCACCTGGCTATCCGGCCTGCCCCGACCACACCGAGAAAACCACCTTGTTTGAGTTGCTGGATGCCACCAAAACGGGACTGCAACTGACCGAATCGTTCGCGATGCTACCCGCCGCAGCGGTGTCTGGGTGGTATTTTGCCCATCCTGATTCCCGCTACTTCGGCGTTGGCAAGATTGGCAAGGATCAGGTTGAAAACTATGCGCAGCGCAAGAATTGGACGCTTGAAACCACAGAACGCTGGCTGCGGCCATCTTTAGCTGACGTCTAGAGGCTGACGTCTAGAACTGGGGCGACCAACCCGAAATGGTGACCACGGAGATGAGCACAAGGGTTGTAAACACCAACAGTGTCACCTTGAGATCAGCAGCAGCGTCTGCTTTCTGCTCGGCGGTTAGCTGGTCATGTGCTTGTTCCGGGCTCACAACGGGATCGCTCATGGTCTGGTTACCTCATTGACTTCGCGGCGCAGTCTACCCAATTCGCCCGGCTGCTAAAACCACCGTTTTCACAGATTTATCAAGCAAATCCGGCGGCTTATGACCTAACGGTCACCAGCCCGCGGCCGATCATTTCGCCAGCGAGGATCTTGTCGAGATGCTCCGACAAGGTTTCCAGCGTAATCGGCGTCATGAGGCTGGCAAGATCCGGCAGAGTCCACTCGCTGGCTAACTTTTGCCAAATCTCGCGCTTCTCCGCCAATGGCAACTGCACCGAGTCCACACCTAAAAGGTTCACGTTGCGTAATATAAATGGCAGCACACTAGCGCTTGCCAACTGTGGCGATGCAACCAGCCCACAGGCCGCGAGTGAACAACCGTAGCGCAAACTCTTCACGCCATTGAACAGAATGTCGCCGCCCACGGTATCGACCACCCCACCCCAGCGCTCCTTCAGCAAAGGTTTATCAGCGCCGTCGCTCGCCTCTTCACGAGTCAGAAACTGCGTAGCGCCAAGACGAGTCAATAGCTCTTGGGCTGCGGGCTTACCGGAGACTGCCGCAATGTCATAGCCCAGTTTGGCCAGCAGCATCACGGCCACCGAACCAACACCACCGCTCGCCCCGGTGACCAGTACGGGCCCACTTGCGGGGGTCATACCAGCGGCTTCGAGCTTGTGGACGCACAGTGCGGCAGTAAAGCCGGCCGTGCCAATGATCATGCTATCGCGCAAGTTCAGACCTGCAGGCTTTTTCACCACCCAACCAGCGGGTACACGAATTTGTTGACCATACCCACCCCAGGTGCCCATCCCAAGATCAAAGCCAATGACAATAACCTCGTCACCTGCGGCAAAGGCTGCGTCTTCAGACCCCAGCACCACCCCGGCGGCATCGATGCCCGGCGTGTGCGGAAAGTTGCGAGTAACACCGGGATTACCCGTGGCAGACAAGGCATCTTTATAATTCAAGGACGAATAGTGCACTTCAATATGCACCTCACCAGCGGGTAGGTCGTTGCTATCAAGCGTAACGATTGAGCGCTTGTAGGATTTGTCAGCGTTGCGCTCGACCCGAAATGCTCTGTAGTCAGGCATGGAAATCTCTCTCTAGTAGTCGCGCTGCAGCCAATGCAAAACACCACGCAAACCACCTCGGCGCAACCGCGAAAATGTTGCGCCGAAGCTGCCCAGTAATCGCTCGAGGGGTTTCTTTTGCACCTGCCAGCGCAACTGGTACACCTCGCACTCATCCGCGCGCTCGACGAGATAGCTGTCTGAGGTAACTAGTCTATCAATGAGGTTAACATCGAGCGCACGCTGCCCGTACCAACTCTCCCCTGTAGCAACCTGCTTGATGTCGAGCGTGTCGCGATACGCAATAACATGCTCCTGAAACAGCTGATGCACGTCCTCGAGCTGTTCGGTAAATTTTTCTCGGGCCTCATCGGTGTTTTCGCCCAGCGTGGTGAGCGTACGCTTGTATTCACCTGCCGTGATCAGCTCTACATCGACATCATGCTTCTTTAACAATCGATGCACGTTAGGCACCTGCGCAACAACGCCAATTGAACCCACCACTGCAAATGGCGCGGCCAGAATCTTGTCAGCAACCGCCGCCATCATATAGCCACCACTCGCTGCGACCTTGTCTATGGTAGCCGTAAGCGGAATGCCTTTTTCGCGGATACGCTGAAGTTGGGACGCCGCGAGGCCATAGCTGTGAACCATGCCACCACCTGACTCTAACTTGACCACAATCTCGTCACTGGGCCTGGCAACCGTAAGCACACTGGTCACCTCCTGACGGAGCGCATCGAGCGCGGACGCTTGAATGTCGCCCACAAAATTGAGCACATAAACGCGTCCCGGTGCAGAATCGCTGTCTGTTTCTTGTTCTGGGTCCGCATCTGCGGCGGCCTTTTTCTCAGCCTTCTTTTCCGCCTTTTGGGCAGCCTTAGCTGCTTTTAGGGCGGCCTTGCGTTCCTTTTTCTCGCGTGCAGCACGCTCTTTTACCATCAGCTCTTGCTCTTCGGGTGCAACCACTGCACCTTCCAGAGCCGTTTTAATTTCATCCAGTTCGCGGTTTAAGTGTTTTACTTCCAGCGTCCCTTCCGTAGGCGTCGCTGCGGCCTTGCGGGAAAACACAAAGCCGAGCACCGCTACAATTGCAACCACAACGGTCAGCACGCGCGCGAGAAAACCAAGATAATCGAACAGAAATTCCATACGGCACTAAACCCACTGACAGCTCAACAAGCCCGACGCGACCCAGCACCGGGAGCACCACTCTAGGTGACAAGGGGCGGTCTGGCCAGCGCCACACGGCTTCTACCACCGCACTCTGACTTGAGCGGCTCGCCCGACGTAAGTACAGTGCGCCAATGACTACGCCCAATGCAGCAGACGCCGACAGGCCACTAAACACCAATGGTGGACTCACCAACGCACTGTCACTGGCGCCGGGCGACCTCCCGGAGTTACTCCAGACCTTCGCCGATGAATTGCACCGCCGCTTTGTAGCCGCTGTCGCAGAACCTATGGATCTGCGCATTGACCTCGATATGGGCATCGATGTGCTCATCAGGCTGCGCATTTGCCACGCACAGTTGGCACTGTCGTTTCTGGGTCGCGACTCCATCGATAATACCGCCGAGACCGAGATGCCGAAAGCTGACGCGCGCTTTTACTTCCCCGATCCCGCGACAGCCCGCGCCCTACTATTGGGTGAAGATAACGCCATTGACGCCTTTATGCGCGGTGACTTTCGTTCGGACGGTTATCTAATGCTGGCCTTTCAGTTGTTGGCCCTGTTCAATTCCACCAGCCTGCCACGTCGGCCCAAAGACTAGCGTTGCGCTTGGGACAACCGCTAGAGCGTGTCGAGAAACTCATCGATCAGCCAGCGTGAGATCGCCGTTTTCGGCGGCATCTTGGGCAGGTCATCCTTGCCAAAGAAACTGGCCTCTGCGATCTCCCCTTCCTGACAGACAATATCGCCACCGGCGTAATCGCAGTGGAAACCAAGCATCAGGGAGTTGGGAAATGGCCAGCTCTGGGAGCCCTTGTACTGCAAGTTGGTCACATCCAACCCTACTTCTTCCTTGATTTCCCGATGGACGGTCTGCTCGATGGACTCACCTGGCTCCACAAATCCAGCCAAGGTACTGAACATGCCATTGGGCCACATGGCATTGCGCGCCAACAGCATTTTGTCATCGCGCTTGATCAACACAATGATGCTGGGTGATAGTCGCGGGTAGCTAATGAGCCCGCAGCTCCCGCAGTGCTTGGCCCGATCCGTGGCGTGATCAGCCATTGCCGTACCACAGCGGCCACAGAACTGGTGCTCAAAATGCCACGCGATAAGCTGTTGCGCTCGGCCCGCCATGTAGAACAGGGCCGGTGCTGTTTTGCCCAGCCAACCACGCAGATCGGTGGCAAAGAAACTCTCGCCTGGCGTGCCCTCTGCAAAGGCCGCATAGGTGGGCCCGCCCTTATACTCACCCATATAAAGTTGACACTTGATGTCCATTTCAAGCCAGCGGAATTCGCCATCGTTTAAGGGCCGCGGCGCCCCGGCATCCATGACGCCCATAATCTCGCGACCAACAAAGACAAAGTAGCTGGCACGGTCAGGGTCGGAGGTCTCTGGCGGCATGACCAGTGATTCAAACCCATCGGGATCATGCGGCCACATACTTTCTCTCCAAACATAAAACCACCAAAGTTTACGGTAAGATCCGACCTCTGCGAACAGTAACTAGAAGAGATCTATGCCCAGTAACCCTAATCAAAGCAATTTCCAGAGCACTTTGGGCGCGTACTGGGACAATTTTCTGGGCCAGGCCCCCGATTGGTACAAGTTCACCATTGTCTTTTTCCTGTTCGCAAACCCGGTGTTATTGGCCGTCGCCGGGCCTTTTGTCACGGGTTGGTGCGTGGTCCTTGAGTTCATCTTCACCCTGGCCATGGCACTGCGTTGCTATCCCCTGCAACCTGGCGGGCTCATCGCGCTCGAGGCCATCGTGATAGGCCTGTCATCCACCGCCACGGTAGAGCACGAGGTGTTCGACAAGTTCTCGGTCATCTTGTTGCTGATGTTCATGGTTGCCGGCATTTACTTCATGCGCGAGCTGCTGCTGTTTACCTTTACCAAAATCCTGCTGGGCATTCGCTCGAAATTAGCTATCTCACTGATGTTCTGCGGTGTGTCCGCAGTGCTGTCTGCCTTTCTTGATGCCCTAACGGTCACCGCAGTGATCATCTCTGTTGCCGTGGGTTTTTACTCGGTCTATCACAAGGTTGCCTCTGGCAAGCACTATCAAGAAGAGCACGACCACGCGACCGATGAAGAAATTGACGAAATGCGGCGTGATGATCTTGACCACTTCCGCGGTTTCCTGCGCAACCTGTTAATGCATGGCGCCGTAGGTACGGCCCTGGGCGGCGTGTGCACCACCGTAGGCGAACCTCAAAACTTGCTAATCGCGGGCAAAATGGGCTGGGACTTCATAGAATTCTTCAATCGCATGGCCCCGGTTACCATGCCCGTGCTGGGCGTTGGCTTGGTCACTTGTACGTTGCTTGAAGTTGTCCGCAAGTTTGGCTACGGCGAAAAACTGCCAGAAAACGTGCGCGAGATTCTCGAAGAGTTCGACGCCGAAGAGAGCAAAACCCGCACCAAGCGCGAGTCTGCGCGCCTGGTTATCCAGGCCATCGCCGCACTGATGCTGGTTGTTGCCCTCGCGAATCACTGGGCAGAAGTAGGTCTTATTGGCTTGATGGTAATTGTGATCCAGACTGCCTTCAACGGTGTGATCGAAGAACACCACATTGGCCATGCGTTCGAAGAGGCGCTACCGTTTACGGCGTTGCTGGTGGTGTTCTTTGCCGTGGTGGCCGTCATTCACGATCAGCATCTGTTTTCGCCGGTTATCGACTACGTGTTAAACCTCCCAGCCGAGTCGCAACCAGCTATGTTCTATGCCGCCAACGGCATTCTGTCTGCGATCAGCGACAACGTGTTTGTGGCAACGGTGTACATCAACGAGGTTGCGCAGGCGTTCAACAACGGTACGATCGATCGCGAACAGTTCGACAAACTGGGCATCGCAATCAACACCGGCACTAATATCCCAAGCGTTGCCACACCCAATGGTCAGGCCGCGTTTCTGTTCTTGCTCACCTCGTCGGTGGCACCACTAGTGCGCTTGTCCTACGGCCGCATGGTATGGATGGCTCTGCCCTACACCATCACCATGGGCTTGACCGGCTTTCTGGCGGTCCAGTTTCTCCTCTGATTTGTGCGCTCAAGTGGTTTTTTGTGACCAGGTTGGCAGTCTGAAAAGCGCGACACTCGTCACGTAAATAATGCCCGCATACACCTTCGTGGTTCTGCGCACAGAACCATGAAGGTGCTTGAAATACTCTAGCAAGGCTTGTGGAACGCGCGCCCCGAAAGCGTTCGTTCCTGACCAAACCCAATGCCTTTCTGGAACGCTTTGCATGAATTTTCCGCCTAACAAGATCAACTGGTCAGCCCAGGAGTACGCTGACTTTGGGATCAAACCGCAGATCAACGCTCACTCGTACCACGAGCTACCCTGGTTTAGCGACGAGGCACTAATCGAGCTACTCGATCGCTACCCACGACCAAATTTACAGGCCCATACCATGGGTACAGATCCGCTGTGTTACGAGGACTGGAAACAGGTAAACATCCATGCGGATACCACCGGCGCAGAAATATTGGCCGCGGTGCGCAAAGGTCGCATGTGGGTCAACCTGACCCATATCGAGACCCACGACGAAAACTACGCCCAGCTTATCGACCAGATGTACGGACATTTGGAAGCGCAATGTGACCACCTGAAAAACCCCGAAAGTACGCATAGCGCGCTGCTTATCAGTTCGCCCGGCGCACAGGTGTATTACCACCTGGACGCAGAGCCCAACATGCTGTGGCACATGCGCGGCCAGAAATATATCTGGATGTATCCTGCGATGAACACCGACATCATGCCGCAGGACTTTCTCGAGGACATATTCTCCGGCGAGATCGACGAGGATCTGCCGTACCGACCCGAATTCGACGAACTGGCAATGCATGCCTTGCTCAACCCGGGTGATGCCGCGTCTTGGCCGCACAATGCCCCCCACCGCATTCTCAACATCGATATGAACGTGTCATTGGCCACCAGCTACGCCACCGAAGCTGTCCACCGCCGCAAAGCAGTGCAACTGGCAAATCGCTTTCTGCTGCGCAACCTTGGCATCAAGAATCGCAGCATGCGGGAAGATGGGTTGGGGGCCTGGGTGAAAAGCACCCTATACCGGGTAATTAATCGGGTTCGGCCCTTTAAACGCCGGGCGGCTGCCAACTACCTCACCGACTGGCAACTCGACCCCGAAGCGCCGATGGGTATGCGCAAGTTGTCGGAGCCAACGCTGCCTGTGTTTGCCCGCGATGAAGCAGATTTTCAGCTTGAAGCCAACGATCGGGACGTCGCCTAGCGCGAGCCACGACTAGCTCTGAGCCAGTTTACGCCACAACGACTGACCATCCGCAGCGGCCTTATCGAGACCATCGAGCAATGCCTCGTGCGCGGCGATCTCTGCACTACTGGCCAGCACTACAGGTAAGTCCGGTCGATCAACCTGGCGACGATCACGAGCCGCATCCGCCAACGCGTCGGCATCGTCGTCATCCAGGGCAAACAGCGCCGTTTGCCCGCCCGTCATCAGCAGGTAAACGTCCGCCAAAATCTCGGCATCGAGTAGTGCGCCGTGCAGTGTTCGCGAGGAGTTATCGACCCCATAGCGCCGACACAACGCATCCAGGGAGTTGCTCTGGCCGGGGTGCTTGTGGCGGGCGAGCGCCAGCGAATCGGTAACTGCACAGACCAGCTCAAGCTTCTTGAGCTTTGACTTGTTAAGACGCAACTCGCTATTTAAAAAGCCCATGTCAAAGTCGGCATTGTGAATAACCAGTTCAGCTCCCGTAACAAACTCCAGGAACTCATCCGCAATAACGCTGAAGACTGGTTTGTCGTCGAGAAACTCATTCGAAATGCCGTGCACTTCCTGCGCACCCACATCGATAGGTCGTTCGGGATTGATGTACTGATGGTAGTGTCGGCCTGTAAGTCGCCGATCGATAATTTCTACCGCCCCAATCTCGATAATGCGGTGCCCGCTTTTAGGATCAAGGCCGGTCGTTTCTGTATCCAGCACAACCTGTCTCATCGTTCGGCCAACAGTGCATCGATGGCGAGGTTAGCGCCTTCGTCAACCGCCTCGTTGTCGGGGTGCCCGGAGTGGCCTTTGACCCAAAACCACTCGACCTTGCGACACTCGACTGCTGCATCAAGACGCTGCCATAGGTCTTTGTTTTTTACTGGCTTTCTTGCGGCTGTTTTCCAGCCATTGCGCTTCCAACCAGTGATCCAGCTGGTGATTCCCTGGCGCACGTACTGGGAATCAGTGGTCAGGTGAATGGCACTGCCTTCCGCCTGGGCCTCCACGCCTGCGATAGCCGCCATCAACTCCATCCGGTTGTTGGTGGTTTCAGGTTCGGCACCGCTCAACATCGTGTCGCCCGCCCTGGTGCGCACCAGGGCCGCCCAACCACCCGGTCCGGGATTGCCGCGACAGGCGCCATCGGTAAACACAATAATCAACTCAGAGTCACCTTGGGC
>CAZSYU010000048.1:0-27800 GCA_964611345.1 uncultured Pseudomonadales bacterium | reverse complement strand
GCTTGGCAATGACCACGAAAAACTAAAGCAATTTTTAGGTGCAGAGGAATTCACCAGATTGGCAGGACTGTTCGTTGCGGGTAATCCTTCCAAGGTGCGATCCTTGCGTTACTACGGCGAGAACTTTCCAGAATTTTTAACGACCAGCGATCACCCCGAAGCACAGCTCGCCGGCGAACTGTGTGCTTTCGAGCGCACGCTACTTGATGCCTATGACGCCCCCTTCGGCGAACAGCCGATTGCAACGGCATTGCAAGCAGTCGCACCAGATGCCTGGCCCAGCATGACCCTGCAGCCGCATCCAAGCGTTCGAGTGTTTACCGACCAAACCCGGGCAATACCCATGTGGCAACACTGCAATCGATCAGCCTCTCAACAGGCGCCTGTTGCTCCGCTTACCAGCGAGCCGACTGCCGACGACCCCGCCACCAATGATGATGCTGCTCAACCTTGGGTGCTGTGGCGCAATCGTGAACGTGTGTGTCAATTCCGGCATCTAGCGACCACCGAACACCTGGCGCTGCACAGCATGTTGATTGAAAACCGGGACTTGGCCACTA
Organism: uncultured Pseudomonadales bacterium; assembly: GCA_964611345.1. Classification (GTDB taxonomy): domain Bacteria; phylum Pseudomonadota; class Gammaproteobacteria; order Pseudomonadales; family Azotimanducaceae; genus JALZVT01. The sequence continues at coordinate 27,240 of CAZSYU010000048.1, read as the reverse complement.
CCGCCGAAGAACTCATGCCCCATGTTGCGGCAGAGCAGCTCGCGCCCTCATTGCAACAATGGCTAAGTCAGTGGCTGACCGACGGTCTGATCCAAAGCATCCAAACAAACTAGCTGGTTCAATCAAGCGCCTCCCCAAGCGCACCCGCCCGCTGCAGGCGACTCGCCTCATCAGCTGGCAGATAGCGGGTTGCCAGCGCCAAAAAGGTTGTACTTACCGCAAAGGCCGCTAACCCCCAGGTCATCGCACTACGCAGCGCATCAGCCGGCGTTGCACCATCTTGCACATACGCGTCACTGATTTGGCCCATCAGATAGGGTCCGAGGGCAAGCCCCAGAAACGTGTTCATCAGCACGTAATACGCCGAAGCCACCGCACGCATGCGCGGCATCACCAGATCGTTGGTTGTGCTAGTGCCAGAGCCAATCCACGCAGGCGACAATATGCTAAACACAAAGCTGCACAGATAAGCCACCAGCACGCTGTCGGTATAGAGAAACCCAAACGCAAAGGGCAAGGCCAGTACTGGAATACTCAAACCGATATAGATACGAGCGTTGTCCCAACGCTGTTTCAGGCTGTCCGCCAGAAAGCCGCCCAGCACAATCCCAATGAAGCCACCAACGGCAGAACCCATACCCAAATACAGTCCAGCATCCGCTATCGACTCACCATGCACTCGCTGCATGAATGGCGGCGACCAGAACCCAAGCCCATAGGTGACAAAAGAAATCGCCGGAAAACCAATGGTGGCGTAAACAAAAGCGCGCGAGTTAAACATCATGCTGTAGGTGGGGGGATCAGAGTACTTTAAGTTCTGCACCCAGGTCAGCGTGATGTAGACCCCGAGACCGAGCATCAGCCACTGCAATGCCGTCGGCATCGCCAAGTATAACCCGTAAAACCCTGCCCCAACCAACACAGCAATGAGCAGATTGCTACGCACCGCGGCAATGCCTCCTACTCGATACAGACCAAACAGCGACGCTACTGGCAATACACTCACCAGTGTGGAGGCCGTGGTCTTGAAGGGGTGTGGATTTAGAGAGCTACGCAGCCCTTCGCTCATGCCACGAATCGGCTCACGTAAGGTCCACACCCAGAGCGCTACCAAAACACCAGGCAGGCCTACCGTTAGAAACGCAGCTTGCCAGGGCTTTAGGCCGAGCGGCGCAGCACTCGGGTCGGGGTACCACTGATACCAGGATTCAACAACGGCGCCACCCAAAAACAAACCAATACCGGCACCAATGTAAATACCGCTCGAGTAGATCGCGAGCACAGTGGCACGCATGCGCGGCGGAAAGTAATCGGACAGCATGGAAAACGCGGCTGGTGTGGCGCTCGCCTCGCCTACCCCAACACCAAATCGACACGCGGCCAGCGCACCGTAACTTTTGGCAAACCCGGACGCTGCGGTCATTAAACTCCAAAACGACAGCCCAATGGCAATAAGCTGTTTGCGATTCCACACATCGGCGAGCTTCCCCAGTGGAATACCGAAAACGGCATAAAAGATGGCGAACGCTGTGCCGTATAAAAAGCCAATCTGCGCATCACCGATGCCCAAATCTGCCTTAATCTCCTCGGCCAGAATGGAGATGATCTGCCGATCAATGAAGTTGAAGATGTAGACAACAATCAACACACCGAGCACATAGCGGGCATAGCCGGTATTTACCGTGTCCGCCCCTGCGAAACCATCCTCAGCCGCTTGTGCTTGCTCGCTCTCCATCCCCACCGCCCTTGGTAAATTACCCAATGATGGATACTACTGGGGTGCTCGCCGGAATAGAAACTTAAGTGCTGAGCAAAAAAAAGCCGGGGCAGGAAGTCCCGCACCCGGCTTTTAACTGTGGGTTGGTGAACCTAGTCGGCGCTCACCGTAGAGTTCGCCCACAGGTAGGAGTTAGCCCACAGATACGAATTGGCCCAGAGGTAGGAGTTGGCCCAGAGGTAGCTGTTTGCCCAGAGGTAGCTGTTTGCCCAGAGATAGGACTCTGAACTAACACCGTTCTCTTCCACCGGTTGCACACCCTGCCAAACATTGCCATCGGTCAGCAAAAATTGCTCAGGAGCGCCATCCGAATAGTCTTCTATCCACTGCTCGCTATCATGGTAGATGTGTTGCAGTTGAAAGTCAGCTGAACCCCACAGCTCGCCGGTGTTTTCAACCAGCACTTTGGTACCGTCAGCAGTTTGTGCTAGCAGCGGCGACAGTGCTTCACCAACAACCACAGTGGTATCGTTTAGAGCATCTTTGACAGACAAAATCCCTGCACCTACTGCCGTAGGATCACCAGACAGTTTGCGCGTGGAGCGCATCAGCCGAGCCTTGACTGAGGCTGGAGACAGATCCGGCGTTTTAGCCAGCAACAGTGCAGCCGCACCGGATACCCTGGCAGCCGCCATCGACGACCCGGAAAGTGATACGTAATCGCTCTCACAGGAAACACCACAAATCAGAGGTTTATTGCCATGTCGTATTTTCAGCGCATTAGTCGGTATTGCTGCGCCAACGACCAGATTACCTCGAGCTACCAGGTCAGGCTTTAACACAAGATCGTGTGCGGTTGGGCCACGCGATGAGTAGGTCGAGACGTACTCCTGGGGCAGGTTTGGCAGCGTGCCATTGTCCGTCATTGAGCCAACGGTGATGATCTTGCGACTGGTGCCCGGCGACGTGATCGTGAAGTGCCCTTCGGCACCCACGTTGCCAGCGGCAGTCACAACGACTACGCCTGCATCCCAGAGTGCTTCGACGGCCATCACCAGAGGATCAAGCGCTGTGCTCTCAGTCGGCGCCTTGCCGAGCGACAAATTAGCGACCCGGATATTGAATTCCTGATGATGGACCAGCAACCAGTCGATGGCAGCAATAACACTCGCCGTCTTGCCCTTGCCGCGCTTACCAAGAACCTGTAACGACACTATCGGCGCGTTTTCTGCGCGGCCACGATAAGCACCGCCCGCTAGGTACCCCGAACCACCGGCAACGCCTGCGACATGAGTACCGTGTCCATAACGATCATTCTGGCTAGTTCGGCGCCGGCAGTTACTGGAGATGTCATGGTCAGCCTGCTCTCGTAGTACAAGATACTCGTTCTTGTGGCCCCGGCAGTTAAACTTCGCGACCACATTAAGGTCGCCATGGTCGCTGACGCCAGAGTCAATCACGGCAATCGCCGCGTCCTGCGCAGTGGGCCACGGCTGGGGGGTGAGCAGAATTGTTGGCTGAAGGTTACCGATAAGAATCTTCGAGTTGCCAAGCAAGTTCGTCGAAGCTGCCTGCACCGGCGCATCAATATCGATCACCCGCACACCCGTCTGGCGGGATAACTCGCTCAAGGAGCCCGCAGGCAACCGCAGCGTACGCATGGGCAACGCCGTATAAGCATTGACGACCTGAGCATCGAGTGACGCAAGCAACTCATCGTCAATATTTTGCAAGGCCTCGTAACCAACAATAACTTCAACCTGCTCATGCGGATTGCCAGCAGCAAGCTGGGCAACCGCACGAGTCATGCGAGGCTGTTGCTGTTCTTGAATCTGTTCATCCGCGCTCACCTCGGTGAGCGGCTGAAACCCAGCGGCAACGTTATCGCCTGCAGGGTTATTGGCAGATGCCATGATCAATTGATTCGGAGCGACCTGGGCAAAGTCGAAGCTGACATTGCGCTGCTCGTCTTTCCAAAGATAGCCAGCAAGGGTGAGCGTACCCATCGCACCGGCAAGTATTAAGACACGACCAAAAGCATTCATGAGATAGTCCTAGCGACAATAGTGATAATCAGGACACATGGTGCAAGGGCAGTGCCAGTGACGGCCGGCAGTTGTATTTATAACGTAAGTTCTATTAATTCAAAGGGTTACGAGCAGATTGTCTACTCATACCTGTTTGTCGGTTGTTACAAATTCAAATATGGTGCCGCGCGCGCAAAAAATACGGCGCAGACCACTGAATTATCGGTGGGTTACCAAAAATTTGGCGCAAGGATGCCATCCTCATCTGGCTGCGCATTGCAATTATACTGAGGATCCTGACACCAGGGGGCAGCACTCGTGAACTCGCGCATATTGATCGTAGAAGACAACTCGGCTATCTCCGATCTGTTATCTACCTTGCTGACGCGCAACGACATAGAGAATAGATGTGTCGATAGTGTCGAAGAAGCACAGGCCGTTTTGGCTGCAGACGACGGATTTGATCTATTGCTCACGGACATAGTAATGCCGGGCAACATGGATGGACTCGGTCTGGCGAAGTGGGCCAGCGCGCGTCACCCGAGCATGCGCATCGGCTTGATGAGCGGGTATCGGGCCTCGAACGATGGTGAGGTTGACATACCCGTCCTTGCCAAGCCATTCAGAGAATACGACTTACTGGAGTACTTGCAACAACGTCTGGCAGACGACGCCCCGCATTAGGTTGCAGTAAAGGAAAAGGAAAACTCAATGCGTCTACGTCGATACTGCTTAACCGCCATGCTCAGCACTTTCGTCTATGGTTGTGCAAGCCTTAGCACCGTGCCACCGGAACAGTTTGATCTCTCCGGCGATTGGCAGCTCAACACGGCCTTGAGCGATTCACCAGCACTGGGGAGCCGCACTGCAGCGGGCAGCGCCAGAAGTCGACCGGGCGGTAATCGCGGCGCTGGCGGCCAGAATCGAGGAGGAGCGCGTCAAGGTCGCAAAAGGCAAGGTCGCGAAGGACAGGGTCGCAACGGTGCAAAACGTCAAGGCGCTGGCGGCAGAGGCCGTCTGTCTGATAACCAGGTCACTGTTAACGCACTCCAATCAAACACCATTGCCATCGAGCAGAGCGAAGAGTCAATGGGTATGCGGTTTGATCGCGGCGTGTATCGCGACGTGAGTTGGGGCGAACGTGTGCGTGGCAACCTGAAGGTCATCACCGGCTGGGAAGAGCGGGTCTTGGTCATCAAATCCAAGGGGGACCGCACGCGAGTAGTTGAGCGATATAGCCTGAGCGATGATGGGCAACGCCTGCGCGTGAGCATAGAGCTGGACGGCGGACGCAAAGATATGACCTTTTTGCGCATATTCGATCGCACCTCGCCTGCTGCTACAAGCCCACCGCGTGTCAAATGATAAGCAGTAATCTATTCAGGCCAAAGGCGGGTGCCGGGATGAAACTGCGACCAGGCAAACCAGAACGCCTGGTGCGTTCCCAGATCCTTGTTGGCGGCATCAACCGCACGGACACCGCCGGCGTCGAGCACAACGCGAACACCGTCTAGTTCGACGCTACCACCGGCATCCAGTACCGTAATCACGCTGGGCACATGAAACGCGACAGCGACACCGTTCGGGGCAATAACTCCGAGCACGTCTTCCTGCACGGCAAGACGGGGGTCGATATCCCCGATCGGAAAGATCGGCCCAGCGGCATCACGGCCATTGCGAAAATCGAAGTCTCGTCCCAATGCCAGGCGCTCCGCCAGCACAGTGGTGTCGGGATGAGCGTCCTTCCATTGCCCCCAGGTAGTGGTAATGACACTGGCCTGTTTGAGCTGTAACTTCTGCTCCGCCAGCGGTCCGGTAACGGCGTTGCCAAGAAAGGTATCGAACACAGATTTTGTAACCAGGTCGTACATCACCTTATTCGAGCGAATCAACAAGCCGGAGGTACGCAGCACCGGTCGGCTCACACCCTGCGGCAGTTGGTCTGTATACCAGGCCTGGGCGGACCCACACAGTGTGCAATAAGGAATGCCAAGATGACGACCACCCAGGGTGTCGTTCACCATTTCACGTACTTCCATGATGCGGCGTGGATACGCTCTGTGCTCGCCGTTAATCGACACGCCAAACACCACGGCATCATCGTCGAGCCAATTGGCAGCTTTCGCAGAGGTCACTTCAGGGTTATCAGCGGCAGGTATGCAGTTACAAAGTTCATCGGTCTCATCAAAGGCGCGATCATCGATACGAACGCCTCCCCAGGAGACGTGCCGCCAGTCAATGTCACCTTCCTTGAATAAAGGTTCCCAGGCAGGCAACACACTCGTGTAAATCAGACCCTTGTAGTTGATGTAGTTGGGTGGGGCCGGAATATCCCAGGCGATAAGGCGATTGACTGCAGCGTTCCAAACATCGAGCCCACTGAGTTTAGTCGCCAACAGTCGATTCAACGTTTGGCCGAACTCGTCGACCAGCTCGCGTGAACCCACAAACCGCAACGCATCCGTCATAATCCAGGCCAGTCTGGGGTCTCCAGAGCGGGCAATCTTCTTCAGAGCACGATCTTGCGCGCTGCCCCATTCACCACGGCCAAGGCCACTGATGATGGCCGACAGAGCATCATCGATGGCGCTACTTAGCTCACCCTCTTTTAGCTTTGGCGGCTTGCCAAAGTCGATGGCGCTACCACGCGGTAATGCCGAGCGTGCAAGCGCGGTTGCGGCTGACGCCTCGATGGCAGGTTGGGGTTTGGGTGTATCTACGGCCTGGGCGGGCGAGCGCTCGGCGGCGAGCGAAGCTGGGGCCAGCAACACGGCAATCAGAATTAAACAGGCAGGCACAAACCGACTCAGCGACGACTGCATCAGGGGCATCGGGCACTCCGAACTCAAATAAAAATCAGGGCTGCAAACGCTACCCCACGCCCTCCTTGAGACTGCGGTTACACACCTCGGGTTCCGCTAGATTAGCAGCCAGGCCACGATGTCGGACAAGCGCAATGCTAGCTAATGCTAGTTGTAGACGCGATAACCCTTGTCGCGCAGACAGCTGCGCACAACCTGGCGGCGTTCCTGCACGCCAGAGATGGTTCCTCGAGTACCGCCTTGGACAGCGCCCACACCGGCGCCCCGCTTGGTGCCGCCTAATATCGCTCCAATAACAGCGCCTGCGGCTGCGCCCGCAGCCGTGCCCGTACCCGCTTTTTGCGCCACCTTCACTTGATCGGCATAGCCTTCACACTCATCAAGGTCACGCTGATAGGTCAATTCATCAACCCCGGAGCGGTTAACAATGGGATCACTTGCACAGCCTGCCAACAAGCTGCTGCTGAGCAGCAGTATCACCGCGCTGGACGTACTTAGTTGCATATACAAAACCCTTTGCAAGAGTAGACGGGCCGAGGCTAGAGCGCCGGAGCTGAACGGTCAATGAACCAGCGCAAATTGTGTGAGGGAGCCTCCTTAACTGCATAAATTATCGTGTTTTTACACCCAATACACAAACCGCTGCGCTTTCCGCCACGAACCTACCAGCGCTACCGAAGTATCATCCACACTACCTGCACATTCCTCAGACAAGCTGCCTGACCGCCAGGCCGAACAATCACGAATCAGTATCGAGACAACGAGATGACCACGATTCGCAAATTTACAAATTCGTCAACAACGATCATGGCAGCAATCTACCTGCTAGTGACAAGCCTGTTCGCTGTGCTGCCCGCCCACGCGACCCTGGTCTCTGCAATATTGCCAACCAGCCGTTCCGCTCAGCTAGAAACACCAGTGACCGTTTTCGCAACGGTCCTAAACGCGGCTGATACCACCGCCAGTAATTGTGTGCCCGCACTGGGGAGCGCGATTGATGCAAGCCTGCTGCATCAAACAACGAACCCTGCAACCAACCAGATTACTGGCACCGCGAACGCACCGGTGAACATCCCGGCGAATGGCAGTCAGTCGTATGTACTGCAAATTACGCCACATGCGCCCTTCGAAGCCACCGACGTTGTGGTCGACTTTCTTTGTGATGATGCCGACACACCCTTCCCACTGGTGGGGATCAATACACTGCTGTTATCTGCATCTGCCACACCTACTGCGGACATCATCGCACTTGTTGCAACGCCCGAAGACAGCGGAATTCTGGAAGCCACTGAAGGCAATGGCGCGGCCTTTTCGGTGGCATCAATCAACGTCGGCGCAGCCGCACAGGTAACTGCAAGTCCAGTCGCATTGGGTGCGCCGCTTAATGCGTTGTCTATTTGCGCAACAAACTCTGTTACCGGTGAGTGTCTTGACCCGGCTGCGGGTTCCGTAACGCTGAATCTACCGCAGGATGGAACCTCCACTTTCAGCGTATTCATGCAGCACGACTCGACGGTGGACTTTCTACCTGCCGACAACCGTATAAGTGTCAGGTTTACAGAGGCAGGAGCTATTCGCGGTTCCACCAGCGTTGCTGTAAAAGTAGACGCGAACAACTCCAGCACGCCCCCACCACCACCGCCGCCGACACCCACAGCTACGCCCCCGAACATTCTCTTTATTATTTCCGATGACCTGGGCCTTGACGCATCCAACCAGTTCCCCCGCACGCTGGATGGTCCCACGACACCGGTGCTGGATAGTCTGGCCAACTCCGGTTTGGTCTTCGACAACGCCTGGGCGATGCCAAGTTGTGCACCCACCCGTGCAACGCTACTGACGGGCGAGTTTGGGATCACTAACGGCGTGCCCGCAACACCGGGCCGGCTAGATCTGGGCGCCCAGATCCTGCAGCGAGTCATAGAGGAAAACACCGACTACGCAACCGCTGTGTTTGGTAAATGGCATCTTGCCCAAGGCAATACCGAGCCTAACCATCCCAACGATCTCGGCGTTGGTCACTACGCCGGTAATCTCGCAGGCAACGTCGGCAACTACTTCAACTGGGACCTCACAACCAATGGCGTCGTGAGTGTCGAAACCGAGTACAACACCACCAAGCTGACGAGCCTGGCCATCGACTGGATTAACCAGCAAACCACACCATGGTTCGCGTGGATGGCATACATCGCTCCCCATTCGCCCTTTCACTTGCCACCTGAAAATCTTCAGTCGAGCGGGCTGCCCGGCGGCCAGGCAGATATCAACGCCAACGAACGGGCCTACTTCCTTGCCGCGATCGAAGCCATGGACGCCGAGATCGGCCGCCTGATTGACTCCTTACCCGATGACCAAAGAGACAACACCGTCGTGATCTATATGGGCGACAACGGCACTCCACGATCGATTATCGATACTCGGGTGTTTGCCACTACCCATGCCAAAAGCAGCCTGTACCAGGGCGGTGTTGGTATACCAATGACGGTGTGGGGCGCCGGGGTGACACGCGCCGGCGAACGGGAAAACGCCCTGGTGAACACCACCGACTTGTTCGCAACGGTAACTGAGCTCACCGGAATCACAGTTCCAGCCCCTGCAACCAGCCAGAGCTTCGCTGCGCTACTCAGCGACGCAAACGCGCCATCGCGTTCCCACAACTACACCCAAATCGAAGCGAACAACGCCCCCGGCTGGGCCACCCGCAACGATCGTTACAAGCTCATCGTATTCAACAGCGGTGCAGAAGAACTCTATGACCTGAATAACGATCCGGACGAAGCCAACAACCTGCGAAATGACGCGAGCCTTGCCAGTGTGCGAGATGAACTTTTCGCCTACGGTCAGATGATTCGCGGCCAGTAAACCTTCGAACGCAACACCCTTTGTCTTGGGGTGTTTCAGTGCTATACATGAGCACTCGCAATTAAGGAGTGCTCAGTGTCCAGGCCCGAAATTTCTCAAGGCGTCATTGATTTAATGATGGAAATTCCTACCGGCACAGCCGGCATGGGAATGAAACAGGCCCGCGCATTAACGCGCGATCAGGGTACCGACGAGTTCTCGCATCATCCCGCGCAGTACCTGTTTAAGGACGCCGGCGACCGTATGTCGCTGGCCAAAGATCCTGACGCCATTGTCGCCATGATGGACGCCTTTGGCGTGGCGGTTGCGCAGGTAGCGGTAAACCCTCGTAAACCAGAAGGCGCTCTCGCAATGTTCGAGCGCTATCCCACCCGCTTTATCGGTGAGGTTGGCGTTGATCCAAACCAGGGCATGGTCTCGGTAAGAGCACTGGAAGATACCGTAAAGCTGCATCCAAACATTGTTGCCGCCTCTGCAGCACCCTGTTTACTTAATCCCCAGGTCAACATCGACGATCGAAAGTTCTACCCGCTGTACGCAAAGTGCTGTGAGCTCGACATTCCAATCAACATGCTGGTCGGTGTGCCAGGACCCCGTGTTCCGTATAAATGTCAGCACCCAGGCTTACTCGACGAGGTGGCGTACTTCTTTCCAGAGCTGCGTGTGGTCATGCGCCACGGCGGCGACCCCTGGACAGATCTGTGTGTGAAGCTGCTTCTCAAGTGGCCAAACCTCTACTATTCGACATCCGCCTGGGCACCCAAGCACTACCCTCGTAACATTCTCGAGTTTGCGAACAAGCGCGGACGCGACAAGGTAATGTTCGCAGGTTATTTTCCAGGAATCTCCTACGACCGGATCTTTACCGAACTTGACGAGCTACCGTTAAAGGACGAAGTTTGGCAGGGCTTTCTGCGCGACAACGCAATTAAGGTCTACAATCTGGAAAACATCCTGGGCGCCGGCTAGCTGCAAAAGACCAGCTGCGTATGCACACTACACCGGTGCGTTTGCACTAGCGAGTTTGTGCACTGAACGCTCTGCTCTCCAGAAGTGAAACGCAGTCCAGACGTTAAACAGACTGATCATTGCGATCGCGCCCCGAATTCCATCCGCTTCACGTGCAGGATCGCCGCCAGAGATGATGTCTGATACTACGCCCACAAAAACCGGCCCAAAGCCAAGGCCAATCAATCCGCTGCATAGCAGGTAGAGCGCCACAGCCATCGCCCGGGTTCGATCACTGGCGAGTTTTTGCAGCAGCGAAAAATTCGGACCATAGTAGAAGGTAGACGCGAAAGTGGTGACACCAAGCAGCGCCATCGCAAGGTTCACGTTAGCAACGTTAACCGCCAGAAACGTACAGGGAATCGCCAACAGAAAGGTCGCTACCACAATAAGTAGCGATCGGGCTCCACCATCACCATCAAGCCGATCTCCAACCTTGCCACCCAGCCAGGCCCCGGAGACTCCGGCAATCGCCACCATCACGCCCAGCTTCCAGCCGAGCTCGCCATAACCGATGCCAAAAACCCGCACGAACAGGCTGCCGTAGAACGCAGCGATACCATAGGCGACAAACTGAATAAGTACCCCGGCAGCCACCAGGTGCCAGTAGGTGGTCTGGGTCCACAACTCATCGATTGCCTCTTTCAAGGTGAGTTGATCGGGCTGTCGAACCAGCGCGGCGCGAAGCGGAACTGCACCCCTTGGTTCCCTAACCGTCCACCAAACGATGAGCCCTACCAGAACGCCCGGCAGACCAGCCACAAAGAAAGCCGCCCGCCAGCCCATACTCTCGAGCACCCAACCACCGCCTGCGTAAGCAATGAAGGCGCCTATGGGTACTGCAGAGCCATAAATGCCCATGGCACTCGCGCGCCGTTCTGGCGGAAAGTAGTCAGTGATCAGCGAGTGCGAGGCTGGGCTGCAGGCAGACTCGCCGACACCAACGCCTACGCGGGCTAAAAATAACTGCAGAAAATTCTGCGCCACCCCGCACAACATGGTCATTACCGACCATATGCCAATGGCGATGGCAATGATTCGACTGCGATTCCAGCGATCGGCAAGTACGGCGACTGGAATGGCCAGAGTCGTGTAGAACAGCGCAAACGACAACCCCGTCATGAGCCCCAGCTGTTTATCGCTCAAGCCCATTTCCTGCTTGATCGGCTCGGCCAGAATGGAGATCACCTGGCGGTCTATGAAGTTGAGCATGATCACGACAAACAAAACACCAAGTACGTAATTCGCACCGTTGTTAGTGCTGTCATTTTCAGAAGCGGTTTCGATAGCAGAGCCCATTCGTGAGTTTTCGCAACCCGGGTATACTACTTGAATTGAATTCTGAGAGGTTAACTCGTGAAAGTACTCGCCGCCGTCGCCCGTTCTCCAGAAAAACCTTTCACCCTTGAAGAGCTCGAAATGGATACCCCTCAGGCCGACGAGATTCTGGTCGCTATCGCTGGTGTTGGTTTGTGCCACACCGATCTCGTCCTGAAAGCCGCTGGTCCTGCGGTCTATCCTTTCCCCGCTGTACTGGGGCATGAGGGCTCCGGCATTGTGCAGGCCGTCGGCGCTGACGTGACCAAGGTAATTCCCGGCGATCGAGTGGCGATTAGTTTTCGCTCGTGCGGCGACTGCGACCGTTGCGGGGATGGCGATCCAGCCTATTGCCGCACCTTCCCTCTGCTCAACATCACAGGCACTCGTGGCGACAACACAAAGCCCTATCGCCGTGGCAGCGAAGAAATCTCCGGCGGCTTCTTCGGACAGTCGTCCTTCGGCAGCCACGCCCTCACCTACGAACGCAATGTTGTCAAAGTGCCCGATAACATACCATTGGAACTGGTTGGACCACTCGGTTGTGGGGTGCAAACGGGATTTGGCGGTGTCGTTCGATCACTTGAGGCCCAGGCGGGTTCGTCCATTCTCATACTCGGTGGTGGCGCTGTTGGTCTCAGCGCCGTCATGGGGGCGAAAGTAAGCAACTGCAAGACCATCATTGTGCTCGAACCTCATCAGTCCCGTCGGGACCTCGCGCTGGAACTAGGCGCCACCCATGTCATCCACCCCGATGACGCCCCCGCTCTGGCAGATGCTGTCAGGGCCATAGCGCCACTGGGTGTCGATTACGCGCTGGACACAACCGGTATTCCTGCACTGTTAAGTGCAACCATGGGCTGCCTCGGTTCCAAAGGTGTGTTTGGCATCATTGGCGTCGCCCCTCCCGGCACACCCGTGCCTGGAGAAATCAGCGAATTCGTGACTCATGGCCATTCAGTGAAGGGCATCATTGAGGGCGATAGCGATCCCGACACCTTTATTCCCGAGATGCTGGAACACTACCTGGCGGGCCGCATGCCCTTCGACAAGATGATCAAAACCTACCCGCTAAGCAAGATCAACGAGGCGATTGCAGATCAGACCGCAGGTAGGTGTGTGAAGGTGGTGCTCCTGCCGAACGCCTAAACCAGCGTCTTAAACACCTGATTATTTTCAGCAACCTTGACCCTTTTGTGGTTGCTGTTCCGCATACCTAGACAAGCCTACAACGGGCGACGTTACATTCAGTGCTGAAGTAACGCAGCGCCCCCCTATGCAGTGTTTGTCCAAGGATAGGACTTCATTGCGCTTGGCGCTTGGCGCTTGGCGCTTGGCGCTTGGCGCTTGGCACTTGGCACTTGACCCTATGGGTCAGCGCGCCAGCAGATCCGTAACCTTATCCGCCGTTATCGCCAAACACCCGCCGCAGCAATTCTGTAGAGCGCTTGAGCGGATCTTGCCGAATAGCCGCCTCTTCTTTGGCCAACTGACCAAAGATTGCCTGCTGGGCGTAACCCATCACATGACCAGACACATCGGCATCAATGGGTGTCACCAATGGCAACGCGTTGTAGCTCTTGAGGAGACCCTTGAAGGTTTGTACGGCACCAACCTGGGCAAGACTTTCATCGATCACCGGTCGCATCTGGCTCTCCAAACGGGCGCCAGTTGTACGGCGCAGGTATTGCGTCGCGGAGTCCTCAGACCCCTGATAGATGGCCATCACATCACTGAAGGTCATCTCTTTGATTGCCGAAACAAATAACTCTCGAGCCTTTGGAGTCGCCTGTTCAGCCGCCCGATTCATCTTTAACTCCAGCTCATCGAAAGGCCCACTCAAACCTACCTTGTCGGCAATGCCACGTGCGTCCTGGAGTCTGGCCGGCAATGGAATATGAAACGCCGACTTGAAGAAGCCATCTTCGGCACCCAGGGAGCTGACCACGCGAGAAGAGCCCACGGTCAATGCCTCACGCAAACCGCTGGCGATCGTGTCGCTCGTGAGTGCACCAGTGCTCGATGTCGACGTAGAGCCGAGCAAATCTTCAAGAACCGCGGTGGATTCACACCCGCTTGTGAACAGCAAAGCCCCCAAAAAAAGCAACTTACGTAACATATTTTTCTCCAATGGTCCGCCAGGACCTAACAATCACAAAACGACCCAACCTGCGTCTACAGCTTAGCGAAGTTGATCCGTCCCTGCTCAAGGTGCTCAAGGCGTTGTTAAGAGGAATTATCTACCATCACGTATGTGTGCTAGCGCACGTCGCACGCACATACTCGCCGTCCCTGGCGGCATAGAGCGCCAAGCAGTGAGCAGGCTCACGCCGAACCAATAGCGCCCTTGCTAGATTGCAACTTCAACCAGCAGATCGCTGGTTCAGGAATCCGCTAACCAGGGACAGGAGAAGGTTGGTCATTACCAGCTTCACTAACAGCTTGAGCTTTTTTAACCTGAGTCTGCACCCGCTCGACATGTTCTGGGCACTGCTGGGTATTGCAGGTTGCTTCTATCCCATCAAAGTGGTTTGGCCCCTTCGCGACAAACCCAGCAGCCGGGATTTCATCGCACTTATGCTCACACTCGGCCTGTATCCACTCGCAACGGCCGTGTTTCATCTCACCCCTTTTGATTTGGGACTAAGCTTTTTACTGATTTGCCCCATTCCGGCTATCTACTTCTTCGCTATGATCCGCTACCTCGGATTGGAACTGCCCCATGAGCGCATTCTCCGGCGCTCCCTGTACTCAATCGCGGCGGTGCTGGCGTTATTAGGTACTACCAATGCGTGGCACGGACAGTTTGCTGTCTTCGCGTCTCATGTCGAGGATTCAGCCAATCATTTGTTATTCGAACAACAAGCTCTCTGGGGCTTGCGTAGTTTCCAGATATTCAGCGCGATTTTAGTGCTTAGCACCCTGTTACTCGCCCTACTGCAATTGTCGCGAACCCGGTTCAACACCACCAACTATGCGGTAGGAATCGTATTGCCAGCACTCGGACTCTGGGTCGCGCTCGCCGCCGAACATCCACAGCAGCTGTTCGGCGTACCCATCAATGGCTTTGTGATCGTCACAACCGCAGTGTTGCTAGCAACCAATCACTCCATAATTACGCAGCGATTTTTAGAATTTCGGGTGATCAGCCGTTCGACAATACTGGCGATAATGCCTGAGGCAATGCTGGTCTTGAGCCCTGGCCGACACATCGTGGATACCAATCCGGCATTTGAAGAGCTAACGCTAGGCAACGAACGCGGCAGTATCGACAAACCACTGCATGCTGTACTGCCAGAACTGAATACCGCACTCAAAAACAACGACAGCGAATTTGAGTTCGAAATTCAGCGTGAGGCTGGGCGGCGGGTGTTTCAGGTGCAATCCCAAAGCGTAAACCGACTCACCAGCAACAATACCCAGACATTGCTGCTGCTGCGCGATATCACGACGCAGCGCGGGGCACTGGAGGCATTGGAACAGAGCCAACAGGAGCTTCGCGAGGCCAATGCCGCACTGCAACGCCTATCAATGACAGATGCACTAACTGGCCTAAAGAACCGGCGTTGGTTTCAGGATCGACTGGAGGCCGAGTACGAGCGCCTTCAACGTATCCAATCATCACTTGCGCTAGTGTCGATCGATGTTGATCACTTCAAGTCAATTAATGACAACTATGGTCATGGCGTTGGCGACCAGGCGCTCTGTCATGTAGCACGAGTGCTGGAGCAGGAATGCCGCAATGCTGACACACTGGCACGGGTAGGCGGCGAGGAGTTTATGGTATTGCTGCTAGACGCCAAAACCGATGCAGTAAACGCCACTGCCCAGCGCCTCTGCCGTGCCCTGCGTGAGGCACCTTTCGCGCTTGATAACGGGGGCGAACTGAGAATAACCGCGAGTCTCGGTTTTAGTCTATTGCTTAACGGTGACACCATCGATGCCGCTCTGCGTCGAGCGGACTCTGCCCTTTATAACGCCAAGCGCGCTGGCCGTGATCAAGTTGGCGAACCAATCCCTGTTAAGGCTTAACTGACAGGCTACGGCTGGTAGACTGTCGCGTAACACATCTGGTGCTTAACTGAGTAAAACAGCGTGATTCCATGGTGGCTTCGAATCGCTACAAAACTTGTGCTAACGCGCATACCCATTGGGTATCGCCTGTTTGCGGCGATTGGCATTTTTCGCCATGGCCGCATGCACGACGCAAGCTACGCAATGGGAGTTTTTGCGCGCCATTTTGAGCGTACAGGTTTAGACGCCAGCGACACCGAATTTGTTGGGCTGGAATTTGGCGTTGGTGATTCAATAGCGTCTGCATTGCTTACCAACGCCCATGGGGCAAGCAAGTGTTATCTGGTAGACGCAGGCAAATTCAGCGTCGAAGACCTCGATACCTATCGCTCGCTGGCGAAAGCGCTAACCGAACAAGGCCGGCAGCTCGCGTCGATGGACAACGCCCGTACCTTTGACGATGTGCTGGAACTCTACAACGGGGTGTATCTGACCGACGGTCTGCGCTCGCTGCAAACCATTCCCACTGAGAGCGTCGATTTTATCTGGTCGAACGCCGTGCTGGAACACGTTCGCCGTGCAGAATTCGAACCGGTGATGACCGAATTGCGCCGTATACTGAAACCGGGCGGCGTCGTCTCACACCGGGTTGATCTGAAAGATCATCTGGGCGGCGCACTCAATAACCACTGCGTGAGCACTAACCTGTGGGAAAAAGACTGGTTTGCCCGCTCTGGTTTCTACACCAACCGCATCTCCTACAGCCAAATGCTTGACCTCTTCGAACGCTGCGGCTTTGCGATTGAAGTTGTGCAGGTAGACCGCTGGGAGAGTCTGCCCACGGCTATCGAAAAAATGGCGCCGGAGTTTCAAAGCCTGGATGAAACTGATTTGCTCGTCTCAGGCTTTGACGTTCTGCTTCGGTCGAAGGGCTGAAGGTACCTGCGATTAGAATTTAGCCAATAGTGATAGGCGTGCGTTTATTGATTGACCTACAGTGACATTGAAATCCGTGTGCGAGTTAGGGTAATACAACTCATCAGTCAGGTTCTCAACATTCAGCTGCAAACGCACTTTGTCAGAGATGTTGTAATAAGCCGCCGCGTCTATTCTGGTGTAGCTAGGCAAAGTCGGCTCAACGCTTTGGTCGTCACCGATATCAAAATCAGAGGCGAAAGACTCGTCCTGGTATGTGACGCCTAAACCAAAACCGAAGTATTGGTTTACGTCGTAGTTAACCCACGCCGAAAACGTGTTTTCCGGCAGTTCGCGCGGAAGCTCAGCTCCGTCGTCGGTAACGCCTTCCAGGTTACTGTAGCCAGCAATGATCCGAATTTGTTCAGTAATCTGACCCTTTAACTGCAGCTCGAAGCCATCAATTTCAAGCCCGCGAACATCAAAGGTTCCGTCATCCACATCACTTCTTTCCGCACTGGTTTGCTCACTTTCAAAGTAGGCCGCTGTAACACTCAGCGCAGGAGTAATGTCCCACTTAAGGCCAAATTCAATATTCTCAAAAACATCGGGGTCAAGTTCGTCATTATCGCCATTGATATTGGCAAACTGCTCACCACTACGCGGCAGAAAGGACTCGCTGTAGCTGAAATACGCTGAAATATTCTCTCTTGGTTTGTAGATCAAGCCCCCGCGTGGCGAGACCTCATTGTCTTCACGCGATCGAATACCCGCATTTGCGCCAGCACCGGGATCGACGTTGTTGACTACGATATCAAAACGATCAAAGCGTGCGCCGAGAATCACGTGGAAATTTTCGGTGATCGCAATGTCGTCCTGCAGATAAAATGACAGGGTCTCAACGTCTACTAAGGTTCTGTCATTGATATCGGTGCCGGGGGTGTTGAAGTCTGCGCCGAAGCCGTCACCAAAACCGTCATTGCCAAAGCCGCCATCGCCAAAGCCGGTGTTGGTGGCGATGACTCCGCCGCTGGCATCAGTGACGACGCCATTTCTCAAGTTGAACTGACCATCGACGACGTCAAGAAATAACTGGTCATCGCCGTTTAAGTCCCACAGCGTGTTGAACCGATCTTGATCTGATGAGGTATCGATGTATTCCGCCCCAGCGACAAAGGTGTGTTTGGTAGACCCAAACTCATATTCGCCCACAACGTTTGCCGCCAGGTTAAAGGTTTCGCGTTCGGTGTTGTCGACGTAACCATCAATCTCAATCTGGTCGAAGCCACTATCTGACTCACTTGCGGACACAAAATCTGAAGCAAAATAATTCTGGTAGGTCTTTTCATAGTCACCATAGAAAGCGCTCAAGTTACCTTTCAATCGGTCGGAAAATGAGTGCTGAACCGCAGCACGCAGCACATTGGCATCCAGAGAAGTGAAGTTGTCCGATGCATCCCCAAACACCGTATCTTCAAAAGCATCTATTGGCTCGCCACTTTCGTCTGTTGGCACACCGCGATCGATAAAACGCTCGTGATCGATGTATTCCCACGAAACATCAAGCGTTGTACTGGGTGTTAACTCAAAACGGGCGGTTGGGTTAAAGCCAAGGCGCTCACCATCAAAAAAGTCCCGATGATTGTCGAGATTCTCATAGAACGCGTTGAGCCGGATGGCTGACCTGTCGCCGGTGTGGATGTTGGTGTCTACGGCTACACTGTAATCGCCAAAGGTTCCTGCACCTGCACTAACGCCTGTGAAGCTCTCTCCAATGCGGGCCTTTTTAGTCACCCGGTTCAGGATGCCACCGGTACCCCCACGGCCAAACAGCAGCGCGTTAGGGCCACGCAATATCTCAATCTGTTCCAGGTTGTACAAAGGACGGTAATACTGAACATCGTCCCTGGCGCCATCCACGTAGAAGTCTGCCGTGGAACGCACGCCGCGGAAGACGATGGAGTCACGGTGACCCTCGCCTTGAGAGTTGGTCACTCCAGGGGTGTAGTCAACAATATCGGCGAGACTATTGAATGCCTGCTCGTCAATCTGAGCGGCGCTGATGATGGTCAGGCTCTGGGGTACGTTAAGCACAGGGGTCGGGGTTTTTACCGAATTCACCTGATCTCGACTGAGATATTCGCCAACGACAAGGATCTCTTCCGTAATCCCTGATCCGTCTCCTGGGGCTGGGGCTGGGGCAGCCTGAACTATTAATACCGGACACAGGCCTACAAGTGGTAGGGCTCTGGCGATGGCTCGCACAGACCCAGCCAATGTTCTCTTGTTCAAATCAAACTCCGTTAATGCTGGAACTTTGGAACTTGGCGCCATTATAGCCTTAAATGATAACAATTCCTATTAGCATTTTCATTTAGATCGAAAAGCTGCTGAAAGAGGACGAGTTCTCAGTTTCGAGGCCAACCACGGCGCTAGTTCGCACTACCCCATGTTGCTGGGCCCGAAACGTGGCGAATCTTCCGGGCTGACCCACACTAAATTCGTAGACCTGACGCCACTCCAAAGGCAACCAGCCATAAACCTGCCTGCATGACCAGTTAACAAATGAAGGATGTTGCTCTGAAGAAACTCAATGCGGTCTTAAACGCAGGCTTTGATGCGCAAGACACCGACCCACTCGTGCTGCGTCACGTCAGGGTGCTGCAAGGGTTAATGCTCGCATCAGCCGTTTTGTCCTTTACCAATGGTCTGCTGTGGGGCGCATCGGGAGATTCCAGTCTTGCCTTCATTAACATCGGCGCATTTGTGGCATGGGCCTCCCTCTCCTACCTGCTGGTTAAAACCCAGCGCATCATGCTGGTAGGACGTCTGGGCGTTTTTGTCCTGTTTATAGTCTGCACGGCATTCACCATCCAAATTGGGGGTAAGGAGTCTTCGATACTGGCGTGTTACATGATTCTGCCGTTGGCAGCAGCGGTGAACGTGGGTAAGCGCGATCTCTGGTTTTGGACCCTGATCGCGGCGGCTGCACCAGCCACATTCTATCTCTATGTCGACCCCGCGCTACTACCGCCGAGATTCTCGCCTGAGGTTACCCAAAGGCTGACTGCCATGTCGCTCGTCACGGGCACTCTGGTCATATCGATTCTTACCAGCATATGGCTATCTCAACAGGAAACTCTGGCAAAGCAGTTAGACAAAACGGTTAATACCTTGAAAAGGGAAGCCAAATCGCAACGACTTTTAGTCGAGATGACCATGCTAACCAATAGCGAACAGGAACTGAGTCTCGGGGTAGAAAAGCTGTTGGGGCACCTGGAAAAACTGAGTTGGCTACATGCAGCCGCCTTCTGGGATGTTCGCAACGAGGAGGAGCCAGGCAACGCTATGCTCTCACAACCTCCGCTTACACTTTTCCAACCAACCTCGTCCCTCATCGAAGCAATAAACACAGGAGAAAGAACAGTTGCCTCAACGCAGAATCAGGACCGACAAACCGTCTACTACCCAGTGCAAGATGGCAATACGATAGCTGGCGTACTGGCAGCAGAAGTTGGTGACGCGCACAACTCAGAGGCGGAAGGTAGCTGGTTACTGCAACAACTTGTGGTTCAAATCGGCCACCTTGCGGAACGCGAGCGCACTGCAAAAGCGATCCAGCGCGAGGCGCGCATAGACGCCCTCACCAACCTGCAAAATCGTCGCGCGTTCAAGAATCAACTGGAAACGGAGATTGCCGATGCCCAGGCACGCTCCAGAAAACTAGCGCTTTTGTACATCGACCTGAATGACTTCAAGCGTATCAACGATAGCCTGGGCCACGAGGCAGGAGACCGCGTGTTGCAGGTAGTCGCGCAACGTCTACGTCACGCATTACGTGCGGGTGATGACGCTAATCAGAATACTGACGTAATTTCGAGGGTAGGAGGAGACGAGTTTACGCTACTGCTGAAAGACATACGATCAACTGCGGACGCTGAGAGTATCACTCGAAGAATAATCACCAGCCTCGCCGCCCCGATTCAATTCAGGGGTAGAGACTTTAAAGTGGGCGCGAGTGTTGGTATCGCGTTTTTTCCACAAGACGCAAGCCAGCCAGATACCCTTGTACGTTCGGCCGACGCTGCAATGTACAGCGCGAAACGTCAGGCTACATCGGGCTACAGTAGGTACCACGACACAGACAAAGCCTTCGATACGATTGGTTTCGAAACGGAAATCCGGCACGCGATCCAGGAACAACAACTGGAAATGCACTACCAGTTGATATTCAACTGTCAGACCAGAGAACCTGTTGGTGTCGAGGCCCTCATACGCTGGCAGCATCCTGAACGTGGCCGGATTTCACCTGGGGAGTTCATTCCGCGGGCAGAAGATCTCGGGCTAATTGTTGACATCGGCAAATTTCAGTTTGATACCGCATTGAATTGGTTTATCGCGACTCGCCCGCAATTACCAAGCGATTTTCGAATCGCCCTTAATCTCTCACCCGCACAGATTGCAAGCACCGACTTTGCGACCTGGCTGATTCTTCGCCTGGAGGACTCTGGTCTACCTATGAGCTGTATCGAATTGGAGATCACCGAGACAGCTCTACTCAAAGATACCAGAGATACCCAGACCAATGTTCGAGCTCTGAGTGATATGGGCGTTTGCATCACTTTGGACGATTTCGGAACTGGCCAGTCTTCACTGTCATTACTCAAGCGCTTCCCTATCGGCCGACTCAAGATCGATCGATCGTTTGTCAGTGGCTTGCCTCTCGACAGCGAGGATGTCGCCATCGTTGGTGCAGTGCTGTCCCTCGCACACGCACTGGACATACCCGTTGTCGGAGAAGGCGTCGAGGATGAGGCGCAGCTGGCATTTTTACAGCAACGCGATTGCGATGATGTACAGGGCTTCTTACTGGGTCGACCAATGCCAGGACCAGCCATCATCAGTACACTGGCATTTGACGGCAAGCAACAGAAACCTAATATTTCTTAGCGCTCTGCAGCTCGAACGACCACCAGTGCGATGGCCGCGGTCGGCCTTTATCGCGAACCACTTTGCGCAAGCGCGCAGCCCAGGCTTTGTCTAACTGTGTTTCCTCCAAAACCCGCGTGACCAACACCGGATACCGAAACTCGCCAATCTTGATAAAGCCGTTCGGATTGGCCAACGCGTAGCTCGACCAGGTTTTACCGGCGCAGTTGGAACAGCTCAGAAACAGCCGTTGTTCGTCGGCCATACAATTGAGCGTCACCGCATGCGGCAACACACCGGACACCTGCACTTGACAAAGTCCTGCGTCATTCGCAAAAGACCAGTCCGTTACTGGCTCATTCACGGTCTCACCAGCTACCCAGAGCCCAGGTATTCTGTCACAGGGGCACGTACGTGCGTAGACCACCCCCGCGAGCAGCAGCGCTGCCAGTAACCCATATAACACCAGGAGGGCGACACGGACTTTTCCGGCAGGACCAGAGGGGATCATGTTGGTTTTATCTTGTGAGGGGGGGGAGGACAGAACCCGACGGGAGAACGCCCGCCGGGTAATAGCTTCAGACCTGGAGTTACTGACCGAGGGAGTAAGTCAGCTCGAGGCCGTAGAGACGTGGTGTTGTGGTACCTGCACTGCGACGGAAGAACTCTGCTTCCCCTTCACGCAGCACCTGCAGTACGCCCACCTCATCAAACACGTTGTTCACGAAGCCGGATAGGATCCAGTGGTTTTCTGGAGAGGTCCAGGTGACCCGCAAGTCGAGGCGATCATAGGCGTCGGCCCTTTCAGCCTCTTCTTCGAAGGGTGAATAGAACACTTCATCAATCCAGTTGTACACACCGAGAAACTCGACCTTTGATCCGCCATCGAGAGGAATCCCGTAGCTGCCCCAGATAGTGAACTTCCACTCTGGTACTTGCAGCAGCTGATTGCCCTTAATGTTCTGCGTGAGGGCAGCAACAGTTGGGAACAGCGACTCAGGCGTATCTATGTCCGCCGGGTCCTGAATGAACAAATCCTCGGTGTACTCGCTCGGTGTGAAACTGAAATTCGCACCCAGGGTGGAGTTGTCAGTGGCCAGCCAAAGAATTTCAGCTTCTGCCCCGAAAATCTCGGCACCTGGCGCCGGTAGAACAGAAGTAGTCGTGCCTACTGCACCCCCTGGTACCAGCGGCGGTGTTACTTCCGTAGCTACCGTATGAATGGTTTCATAATCATAGTAGTAGAAGGAACCGTTTAACTGCAGAGAATTGTCGAGCAATTGTGTTTTGTAGCCAAATTCGTATGCAATCAACTCTTCCGGATCGTAGTCCGGCGTGGCGCTGAAGAACAGCAGGTTGTTTCCACCTGAACGGAAACCCGAGGTAGCCGAGAGATACAGCAGCGTGCTGTCGGTTACGTTCCAGTCAAGGTTCAACCGACCCGTCGTTTTCCGATCTGTACGCGAGAACGGCCGATACACACTAATGGCAGCCGGGAAGCCGCCATTAACTGCTCGCTCGGTGCCGCGGAATCCACCGGGCGCGCTGGGGTCTGCAACAACGCCGCCATTGGCCAGGTTGTAGGTGAACAGATCGAGACCAAACGCTGGCAAGAAGCCCGGCGCCAGTTCGGTATAGCGGAAGAGGTTTTCTTCCGCATCGAGCTTGTCCTCAGCGAAGCGGATACCAAAGGTCAGAGTGAACTTCTCATTGATGTCCCAAACGCCCTGGGTATACGCCGCAAAGGCGTCACGATCAGTGCGTGTGTGATAGAGCAGGTCACTGCCCAGGGTGTTAATGCCGTGGGATACGTTCAAGTCACCGTTTTGGCCATTGTCACCACCCCACACACCAATGTGCAGGTTGTTGTTTTGCGCAGGAGCCGGGTTCTCTGAGGCAAAGTTAACCGCGCACTGAGGCTGAGCTGTGGCAGGGTCCAGGCAAAGGTTGCGTGCGGAGTGCAGCGTTGGCATTTCGCCATTGAACGTGCCCGCACCGATGATGCCGGGCAACAAAGACGCAACGACACCGTCAAGTCCGGTAGTGTCGTTGAAGGGGTTGATGAATCGGTCTTCACCAACGGAAGAGTAAAAATCACCGCGCTGATCGATCACCGCGTCATAGAAAAAGATACCCGAGGTAAACGACAGGTTATCGCCAAAATCGTAGAACGCTTGCAGTTCGTGCGAAGAGTAGGTTGCCTCATGGTTCACGTAGAACTGGCGGTCTTGAAACTGGCTGGCTGTGTTGTCATCGTCAGTGGTGCGTTGATAGACCAGCGTGTTGTGGCCGTAGATGTACTTCAGTTGCACGCGATCACTCACATCCCATTCAACAGAAATCTGCTGGCCTTCCTGTTCAAAATCTTCGTTGTTCAAACCATTGGTTGCGGCACACACATCGTTACCATCGATGCTGCCGGAGAACACACAGTTGTTGTAGATCGCGGCGCTTTCGTCGCTGGTCACGCCAAAGCCGTCAAGAGAAGCTGCTGCGTTACGAAAGCCATCAAACTCGGCAACATCAACCCCCAGACGATTGCTCTGGGCAAGCACGTCTGCACCAGTTACAGGGTCAGTGAACGTGCGAACAGCCTGGGCGGGATTGAAGAAGGTGCTTTGCGCGAAATTTGCAGGGTCGGTGTTGTTGGGATCGATCGCTCGAAAGCCCGGCACAATGTCTGTCGTGTTGCGAGTGGGGCCGCCGTCTTCATTCAGCACAACCAGACCACCGCCGTTGGCACCACCGAAGCTGCGATCGATACGCATGACGTTCGTACGGGCGTTGATGGTTAAATTTTCGGTGGGCGTGAACTGCAACTGCAGCGCGTAGTTCTCGGTGCCCAGGCTATCAAGATCACTTGTGGGACCAATTTCGTCAATCACGCCATCTCTGTCGCGGTAAGAAAAGTTGAATCGCGCAGACAGTTTGTCCTCGATCAAACCGCCGTTGATCACGCCGTAGAGTTCATTGGTACCGAAGTTACCTGCAATCGCTTTCGCTGAAAAATCGAACTCAGGGGAAGGTTCGTTGTACAGGATATTGATCGCGCCACCAACAGCGTTGCGGCCGTAGAGCGTGCCCTGGGGGCCGCGCAAAACTTCGATGCGCCGGACATCCCAGAAGGTTGCCGCCGTCGCTGTCAGCAAGTCTTCTGAGTAGACGCCGTTAATGTAAGTCGCAACACCGGGATCACCACCCAACGCACGGAAGTTCCGCCCGACGCCGCGAATGGTGGCGTCGTAAGGCTGGATCGTGGTGGCAGGTATGAAGTTCTGCAGGTCTTCCTGGTTACGAATGCCGAAGTCGTCGAGCATATCGCCGGTAAATGCGGTAATTGAGATGGAGGTGTCTTGAATAGACGCCTCGCGTCGCTCCGCGGTTACGATAACTTCCTCGATTTGTCGCCCTTCGGATTCCTCAGCGAAGGCAGTTTGGCTGACTGGTGCCAGTAAGGCAGCGGCTATTATCGCTCCCCAGAATTTTGGATACGTGCGCCCTGCTGGACGAACGGATGGACGAACAGGTGCTCTGAACATTGGATCCCCTCATGTACTTTGGCAATTATCATTTTCTGCGGCAGAACCAGGGCACAGTGACAACGCATGGAAGATTCCCGATGCCAGACCCGCTACAGACATTCCCAGCGACATTCGGAATGGGCTCTCCACCCAAGACCGTCTGTCTCCCCCTACCTAAATGCGCATACTAGACACGTATAGCAGGAGCCTTCATTGAATAGTCTCTGGCGCGCGCCGTCAAACTATCTCAGGAACTTTTGGCGGATCGTCCGGTCAGCTGCCAGGTGGTAGAAATTATGTTACTTTTCGAAGCACTTTTCACCCACATCGTGCAAATTTCACACACCATTTTGACCCTTTTCAGCCCTTATCAGCCCCAGAACCCTGCTCACTGCTGTGGTACCTGAAAATTTGCCACCATCCGGCCACTCCACGGTCATAACAGCGCTATGCCGGTCAGTTTATCTGCCAAACCCGTGCTCCAGCAGAACCCCTTTTTCGGCACCCTTCAGCGGTGCCATCAATGTACGAACGTCATCATGCGAACCTCATGGAGCGCTGCTTGCGCGCGCGCACTTAAACGAAGACAACCCTGCGCCTATCTGCCTTAATCAATCCTTCAACTATTCAGTAAGTATGCAGTAAGGCAACCAAACCGGAGAGTGCTGTGCAACAGCCCATCAAGCGCAAGCAACTTCTTCTCTACGCCTTGCCAGAATACGCCGTGTACCTCGCAAGCATCCCAGTGGTACTGTATTTGCCGTTCGTCTACTCGCGCAATGTGGGTCTGGATCTGGGTGATGTCGGAATCATTCTGTTTGTTGCCCGTCTATCGGACGTCATCACAGATCCATTAATCGGTTACTTCAGCGATCGCACCAAAACCCGGATGGGCAGGCGCAAGCCCTGGATCGCTGCCGGTTCCCTGCTACTTATGTTTGCCGCTTATCGGCTTTTCAACCCGCCTGAAGCGATAGGCAATGTGTATCTGCTCATCTGGGCAGTGCTGCTTTGGCTCGGCTGGACAATGATCAACATTCCCTACTACGCCTGGGGAGCCGAACTGTCTGAGGATTATCACGAACGCACCCAGATCACTGGCGCACGGCAACTCTTCGGATTCCTGGGTAACGTCAGTGTATTGGCCATTCCGGTGCTGTCCGGGCACGCCTTCGGCTATGGCAGCAAACCCAGCGAGGGTTTGGCAATTATTGGTGGCATGGTGCTGGTGGTTCTGCCGGTGGTTATGACCTTAACTCTCACCCAGGTTCCGGAGCCTGATCGCTACGGCAGCAGCCACTCACCACTGTTTCGGCACATGCGCCGGATGTGGCGTGACGGCTCTTTTATGTTGCTGTTTGTCGCATTCATGCTCATGTCGCTTGGCACGGGCTGGGGCTCCGCAACCTTTATGCTGTTCGCTACCTTTGTCGTAGATGCCGAGGACCAGACCCAGGCGATACTACTCGGTTACTATTTCGCGAATGTGTTGGCATTACCTGTCTGGGTAAAGCTTGCTGGTCGGTTCGGGAAAAAAGAAACCTGGATCGCCGGAGGAATTCTGTTTGTTCTTGTCACGCCATGCTTTTTGTTGCTAGGTGCAGGAGACCTTGGATGGTTTTTTCTGATTCTGTCCCTGTACGGTATCGCAGGAGGTAATTTCGGCGCCTTATCCATGTCCATGAAAGCAGATGTTATCGAGCTTGCAGCGCGGCGTTCCGGCGAAAACGTCGCTGGTGCCTACATTGCTGTCTGGTCACTGGGGCAGAAGTTTGTCATCGCCCTGTCACTGCTACTTGCTCTGCAAATTCTCGAGGCCACCGGATTTGATGCCAAAGGCAACAATGGGCCCGAAGAATTGCGGGCGTTGTCGCTGGTGTACGTGTTACCGCCCTGGTTGTTTTACGCCTTAGCGGTGCTGGTTCTGTGGCGGTATCCGCTCTCTGCAAAACGGCTCGAACGTTTGCGAGGTGCACTGGACCGTCGTGCGACCCGGTTAGCCCGTTAGGTTTGGCTATACTGACTCTCGGGGAGATACTCACTATTACTATGAGAGACAGCAATGGGAGACAGCAATGGGAGACAGCATGAACAACAATCCTTTTACA
>CAZSYU010000047.1:0-28007 GCA_964611345.1 uncultured Pseudomonadales bacterium | reverse complement strand
TCCTCGACCATTCGAACCACTGCATCAGGCGGCGGCGAAGTGAGCCTGCTCACCACAAAAGCCACCAAAAAGTTCAGCAACATTCCAATGCCACCGATGCCTTCAGGTGAAACACCAAACAACCAGTTTTCAGGCACGTTGGCAGCCATGGGTTCAATAAACACCCCTTTGAAATACAAGATCCTGAGCGTCTAGCTGATCGAAGCTGACTAGTAATATGAAATCCTCACTAATTGTGATCCACAGCACAGTAGATTTCGCGCTCAATCGGGCTGGCAATCAAGATGGGGCGTTGCTCGCCAAGTTGGAGTAGCGGTTCTCGCTTTCAACCTGCACTACTTCACTGAACGGCGACAATTCGGTTTCCAAACTTCACGATTTGCGCGCGTTTTCGAATCAAATTGTCAAGCCGTAATTCACTTTGAGTGAACAACGTCACTCTAACAATTTACCAACCTTTCACAATACTAAGTTACCGATTGCTGCGAATTTTTTGCAGCGAGTTGGGGCATTGGACGAAAGGATTAGTCAGATGGTTGGTCGCTATCTACAGCGAGCGTATGCACTTGCGGGACTATTAGGATTACTCAGTATCCTGATGGCGGCATCTGTTCATGCGGCACCCATACAGTTTGCGGTTTCCCGCGGCGATACAGGCGGCACGATTGGCCCGCTGAATACCGTCGGCGACGACCTCTGCGCTGCAGACCCCACCAGCGGTTGTGATTTCGATCTCAACGATGATCTAGTACGCAACAACGATGGCGTGAGCTATGTCTTTTCGGTTCAAGTGGATCCGCCAGGTGACAACGTTACGCTCACTACGCAGCTGCAACCTGGTCTGGTGTGGGATTCGCTACCAACCCAATGTAATCCCCTCACTTCAAGTCGTACCGGCGATGGCAGCGCCACTAGCCCCTCGCTGCTTGTATGCAACCTCGGTTTTCAATCCGCTTACGCAGAAGATTTGAACTTTGTCGCCAGAGTTTTGGGAGATAATCCAAACGGAACTACCTCTGGCCTTGCTTCGGCAGAATTTGGTGGGCCGAGTTCACCAGCGATCGTTGATGACCTGAGTGCTGTTCCAGACGTAACACTCACTTCTGCACCTCGCTTGAACCTACGCAAAACGCTGCTCACCTTTCGCTCTCAGACCGTAAACGGGGTTTTGGGCGTCGCGGTGTTCTACACCTATTGGCTAGAAACCTGGCAACAGGATACCAATGGCAACCCAACCGACGACCCCAATCCCTTGTTGGGCAACGAGGTGGTGACTCAGCCCATCACCTTTACTGAAGATCTTTCTGCGATATCACCCAATGCCTTTGTTGCCGGGTGTTCCGTAAACCCAGGCACCTCAGGTACCTATCCGCTCTCGCCATTTAACCCG
Organism: uncultured Pseudomonadales bacterium; assembly: GCA_964611345.1. Classification (GTDB taxonomy): domain Bacteria; phylum Pseudomonadota; class Gammaproteobacteria; order Pseudomonadales; family Azotimanducaceae; genus JALZVT01. The sequence continues at coordinate 26,617 of CAZSYU010000047.1, read as the reverse complement.
GCTGATCCAGACGCTAGCGTACTAGATGCCGGAACAAATAGTTGCAGTGCTACAGGTCCAACGGCGACAGGTAGTGTCACGGTTACCCATACCGGCGCAGACCTGTCACTTAGTCATTCTCCAAGCGCCTCGCGCAATGGTACGCCTTTTCCGGCCGACCGGCGAATCGCAGCCTTTGGCACTATACAAATCCATATTCCACAAACTGATTTTGCCGCAGCCGCGGGTTCATTAACTGCCACCAATACCATCTTAGGGTTTGACCCCACCAGCATTAGTGGCCAACCAAATTTTGTGGGCGCTGATCAGAACCCCGCAGACGATGGCTTAGACTCAACCGCAGAAGACAAGTCAGATAACCAACACAGCAGGACGTTCACCGAAAGGGGTGGCGTCTTTAGCCACACCTACCGCTGCTCCATACCCGCGGTTCCTGCGCACAATTTTTGTTCGGTAACCAACTCCGCAGGTCCAAACGCTATCTGGCTAGACGCACCAACATCAGCGTCTGCAGTCTGGTCGGGTGATGGTGGCGCTCAGCTGCAGCAACCATTTGGGAGTTATACGTTTTTTAGAAACGGAGGCTTCTCTCCCGTTACCAACCTGGAAGATTGTACGGTTATTGATTCAAGCCTGTATGAGGTAGCAGATTACGCACCTGGAGTCGGCGCTGAATGTGTGAGCACCTGTGGCGTTGAAGGCGTTGACTACGTTTTGGAATATGGAGTGGGTTACGTCAATCCCACCTGGCCACCAGCAACCGGAACAGCCCTGGGCACAGAAGTGGCGGACGAATGCAGCGCACCGCCCTCCGCATGGCACAGTACAACAACGGATGCACGAGCAGTTGGCCCCATAACCAAGGTTCGCTTGAGACGACTAACTCCCCTCAACCCCGGTCTCGCAACAGCACTCGCCACCAACCTGCAAGTCTTACCCAGCGTCAGCGATCCAAGCGGCACGTTGCTTGAGAGTTGGGGCAGCTATAGAAGTGATCAGTTCGAGCCTAACTGGCGCGACTGCAGATACAATTCTGGAGCACATCCTGCACCGGCGCAGGTATCCGACGGTTGCGGCGATCGCCTTTTCTTGAGCCGATCACTCGCCCGCATACAGAAAACAACAATTCCAGGAGACGAAGTAAACACAATCTCCGCTGGTGGATCAGTGGGCTTCGAACTTAGGCCTTCATTTACCTCTGAAAGCGGGACTATTCAAGACAACGTAGACATCGTTGATCTACTGCCGCCCGAATTCGAATATGTACCAAACAGCGCTACACAGGGTGGCACGGCCTTCGAACCAACAATAACAGGCACAATAGCCACGGGCCAAACCCTGACCTGGCCACTAGGCAACATCTCTACCAACGTAGCCATCACCCCCATTCAGTTCAGAGTGCAAACACCATTGGCAACACCAATGGGCACTTCCCTGAACAATGTTGCAAGAATCGATGCCCTAACCGACGCTTCAACCGACGAGCAACGTAGCGCTTTTCGCAATGTTATCGTCGCGCCTCCGGCCTCAATGCTCATGGGTAAGACGGTTGATCAGGCCCTCGTCGATAGAGATACCGGCTTCGAATACACGGTGGAGTACCTAAACTCGTCCTCCGTTGACTTTAATGAGACTCAAGTGATCGATGTGTTGCCGTTTGTTGGTGACGCAAGAACTCCAGCATCAAATTTCTCCGGAACAACGACTCTGGGAACAGTAACGCCACAGTCAACCAACGCACAGCTGTATTTTACGAAAGACAGCCCCGCGGGGTTGTCCTCTGATCCAAGTGATCCGGTGAACGATCTGGTAACGGGTAGCGTAAACTGGTGCGCATCAACACCGATCTATGGCGTTGATGCCTCAGCAAGCCCTACCATTGGTGGTGCCTCAACGGACTGCCCCGCCAACGGTACCGAAGTAACCGCTCTGCGAATACTAGACAGTCAACCCCTTCCCGCAGCAACTCCCCGGAACCTTAGTTACCAGCTAATACCTGCGGGCAATCTCGCAGGCGATGTGTACACCAACCAGGCGCAGGCTATGGCGGATGTCATTACGTTGCGGCCACGAACGCCTTTTGCGACCACGACGGTAATCCAAGACCCTAGCATCGGCACCGCGAAGAGTGTGACTTCAGCAACGGCTGTGGGCGACGGTTCATTTGATGTGGTCTACAACCTGGTTGTTACCAACCTCGGGCCGCAAACTCTGCACGATATTAAACTAACGGATGATCTAACGCTTGGGTTCGGCACAGCCGCAAGCGCTTTGGCTGACGTAGATCAGCCAGGCGAGTTCATAGTCAACCAAGCTCCAGTAATCTCAATCAACTCAGCAGACCCTCTTTCGACAGTATCGACATTTACAGGTGCGGCAACAACTATCGATCTGTTAGATGTCGCCGCGGGCGGTTCACTGACCGCCGGCGAGTCAGTTACTTTGTCTTTTGGCCTCCGGTTCTATCCCGATATGAGCATGGAGCCCTTCAACAATCAGACTCAGGTTATCGCAGATACCACCAACGACGGTATCACCGACGATAAGGAAGGCGTGGTCGATCTATCTGATGATGGCATCGATCCAGACCCTGATAAGGACGGCAGTGCGTCCGGGCCAGGTGAGGACGACCCTACACCATTGATGATTCCGCTGATCGGAGTCGCCAAGGAGGTGACAAGTGTGGTCGATCTCGGTGGTGCTGTATTCAGAGTCACTTTCGATTTTCAGATCGCAAACCTTAGTGCTGTTGAAAACGCGACTAACGTTCAGCTCACAGACAATTTGGCGGCGGCATTCCCAGCGCCGGTGAGTTACAGCAACATTGCGGTGACAGGCGCCGGCGTCACGCCAAATCCAGGATTCGATGGCAGCGGCGACATCAACCTGCTAACCGGTTCAGACAATATCTCCCCTTTGGGCTCGGCAACGCTCACCCTGGTACTTGATGTTGCGACAGGCGGTGACAATGGTCCCTTCAGCAACACTGCAACAGTAACCACCGCAGATACTGCCGGCGGACCGCCAACGGCAACCGACGTTTCCGATGATGGCTCTTTAGTAGACAGCAATGGTGATGGTAGCGCGGGTGGACCTAACGAAAACGATCCCACCTTGTTTAGCCTGCCACAACAAGAACTAGGGCTAGCGAAACAGATTACGGCGGCGACGCAAATCGGGCCAACCACGTTCGACATTACCTACGTCCTGGCAATAACCAATCTGTCGAGCGATGTAGCCGCAACCAATGTGCAGATCGAAGACAATCTGCTCTCGACCTTTCCCGGGGCTGCCTCTATTGCAATAACAGCAGCCCCCACCGTATCCGGCGGCCTTACAGCGGCAAACCCTGCCTTCGATGGCGCCAGCAACCAAACTCTACTTGCGGGTAACGAATCTCTGGCGATAGGCGCAAGCGCGACGGTGAGCTTCGTTGTCCGCGTAGATTTGGCCGGCATTGTTGGCAATGGCCCTTTCAACAACACAGCCACCGCCACATCGGCTAACACACCGGGTGGCCCTTCCATTAGTTCAGATGCATCCGATGATGGAAACGATCCGCAGACATCGAACTCAGGCTCTCCCAATGATACGGGCGGTTTTAACGACCCCACGCCGTTTAAGCCAGAAACACAGTCTATCGGCGTCGCAAAGAATCTGAGTTCGGTAGTTGAAATTAGTAGCGGTGTATTCGATGTTACGTTCGACCTGCTAGTAAGCAACCTTAGCGCAACCACTACCGCAACCAACCTGCAGCTGACCGACGATCTGTCTACTACCTTTAACAGCGCGGCTAGCTTTGTAGTGCAAAGCCTAAGCGCACCAAATCTCGCGCTCAACACAGCGTTTGATGGTTCAGCGGACACAAAGTTGCTCGTGGGAACCGAAACACTCGCGGTAGGGCAAAGCGAAAGCGTCAACTTTGTGGTGCGTGTAGATACCGGCAGCAGCCTCGGGCCCTACTCCAATCAGGCTACCGGCACGAGCGCGGCCACCCCGGGAGGCGCACCCGTCGCAAGTGACCTATCCGACGATGGTACCAATCCCGATGCCAACGGTGATGGTTTGGGGGGCGGCACGGTCGTTGGTGATCCTGAGAACGATCCCACCGTGTTCCAGCTGCCACCGCAACAAATTTCGTTGGCTAAAGCGATAGTAGGCCAAAGGCAGATCGGCCCGAACACCTATGAGCTCGACTATTCTCTGGTAGTTGCGAACCCATCTACTACGGAAGATGCGACCAACGTTCAAATCAGTGACGATCTGGCGCAGACCTTTCCGGGCGTAACCAGCATCACGATAACAACCGGGCCAACAGTTACCGGCGCCCTGACGCTTGCAAACTCAGGTTTCAACGGCGAAGCAGATACCCTGCTGCTCACCGGCACAGAAACCCTCGCCAGCAACGCACAGGCGACGATAACGTTTACCGTTACGGTAAACTTTGGCACCCAAACCGGAACCTTTCTGAATTCCGCAACTGCCAGCGCTGCAAATACACCGGGTGGACCGGCGATTGTCACCGACACCTCAGATGATGGTTCAGATCCCATCGGCAGCAATAGCGGCTCGCCCGGCGATACCGGGTCAACAGATGACCCGACACCGGTAACACTAGATCCGCAAGTATTGGGACTGGCAAAAGACCTGGTATCGGTGGTCGAAATCGCACCTACAGAGTTCGATGTAACCTTTGATCTGTTGCTCAACAACCTGAGTGCCAGCCAAGCAGCAACCAACGTGCAGATTGTGGAAGACTTAAACGCGACGTTCAGCGGCGCAAACAGCTGGTCTTTGACAAGTGCAACACCCGGCACACTGCTAGCGCTCAACCCAAATTATGACGGCAACACCGAAATAAACCTGCTAGCCGGAACCGACACTCTCGCCACTGGTGCGAGCGACACCATACGATTGATCATTCGAGTTGATACTGGCGGCTTTAACGGCCCGTACAGCAACCAGGCCAATGCAAGCAGTTCTGCAACCCCGGGCGGACCACCAATCGCGAGCGATGCATCCGATGCGGGCACTAACCCAGACAGCAATGGCAATGGAAACTCTTCAGAACCCGGAGAAGACGATCCCAACGTCTTTCAACTGCCACCACAGGAAATTGGCATTGCCAAGCGTGTCGCCGACTTCCGTCAGCTGCAAAGCGCAGAGTATGAGATCGACTTTGAACTAGTGGTTGCTAACTTGTCGAAGACTGAGGCAGCCACCAATGTTCAGGTTACCGATAATCTAGTGACAGCGTTCCCAGGCGTTGCGAGTATGTTTGTAAAAGTGGGCAGCCTTAGCACCGGCACACTCACGGCCGCAGGGAACTTTGATGGCATCGCCAACCTAAATATTCTGGCCGGTTCAGACACGCTGGCAATAGGTCAAAGCGAAACTATTCGCTTTACCGTTGTCGTCGATTTCACCGGCGGCACGCCACCGTTCCTGAACCAGGCAGAAGCAACCGTTGCCAACAGCCCAGACGGGCCACCCATCAACAGCGACATGTCCGACTCAGGCACTGCGCCAGATGGCACTAATCCTGGTGCACCGGGTGATACCGGCAGTTCAGACGACCCAACACCCATCGAAATTCCGAGCGCATCACTAGATAAATCAGCGAGTCCCGCAATTAACATATCGGGCCCACTCTACGAGCTTACCTACACCTTGGTTGTGCGCAACACAGGCACCGTCGAACTCACAGATATTGCCCTGACCGACGATTTAGCCACTGCGCTGGCACCTGCAACACTAGTGGGTACGCCAGTAATCTCAAGCTCTGGCTTCTCTGGCGGAGGGGTTAACAGCGGTTTCGATGGTGCCGTGGATACCAACCTGTTAACCAGCAATGTACAACTGCCCGTCGGCGGAGTTGGAACTGTCACCATCGATGTACGCTTCTCTAACCAGGCCGGTGCACCCGGCACGGTGAACACCGCCCAGTTGATTTCCGATCAAACCCCGGCAACAGATTCACAGGCTGCCATCGCCACCATATCCCAAGACTCTGATGGCGACGGCGTACCCGATAACCTGGAAACCGGCGATCGCGACGGCGATGGCATTCCAGACGCTCAAGACTTCGATCCCATGGGCTACTTCTACTGCGAAGACAACGGCGAGATTCTGCCTGGAGGTCGCATAGAAGTTCGATCGCCGAGCGGCGCTTTAACTTCTGAAGTGGGTACCGCAAATGGCGTGACTCTCACCCAGGACGGTAGCGATGGCGCGTACCGATTCTTCTACGACGGTACGCCAGGCGTCTACGAGATTGTGATCGCGCAATTGCCTCCCCGAGGCGTGTTAAGTACAACGCGATTGCCCGCGGGTGTTCTAGATGTATCGACTGTAGGCACAGATCCGGTGATTCTCGGCAGCAGCGAATTTGGTACAACCAACTTCCTGGCCGATTTCTCGGCTCCAACCAATACGCCCTTCTATCTAGAGCTCGACTTCGAAAGCGGTGATCCTGACGTATTGCTGAACAACATCCCATTAACAGGATGCGCAGGCGGCACCGGGAGTATAAGCCTGGGCAAAACAGCAGTGGATGAAACCGTCGTTGTCGGTGATTTTGCCTCCTACACTCTGACGCTTACGAACAACGAAAGCTTCTCCTTAACTGACGTAACTGTGAACGACCTTATCCCTGCTGGTTTCGCTTTCGTCGAGGACTCAGCGCAAATCTCTCGCGGTGGCATAGAAGCGCCTATAAGTGTGAGCGGTGCTCGACCTATCACCTTTAACGTAGGACGCCTCGAAGCCAGCGAAGAAATACAGATCAGCTACCTACTGCGCACCGGTGCGGGTGTTGTGCAAGGAAATTATGTCAACACAGCTATCGCGCAAATAGCGGGGACCGACGGATCGAACGAGGCCAGTGCACGGGTTGAGGTTGTCGACGATCCGCTGATTAACATCACTCGAATCGTCGGCAAGGTCTGGCACGATCGCGACGGTGATGGTTGGCAAGACAGCGCAAGAGCAACAGATATCAAGCTCTATGGCGGTCCTTATGGCAAGAAGCGACGCCGCCTCGGTAGTCTTTCCGGACGCACAAGCGAATCACTAAACTTTACCGAGTCGACAATGGCAGACATTGTCATCGATGGCTGGCAACTGGGTGATCCGCTCTATCTCATCACAGACGAAGGCAGCCGATTTACCATTTCACGCAATGGTCTGGTTGAGGCTGATCACTTTGGTCAAATGAAACGCGGGATGACCGCCCAGGACTTGCGCATTAGCGTAACCGATAATGTGCTTACTATCGTAAACCATGGCATTCAGGAAGAAGGCATTGCTGGTGCTCGATTGGCTACTGTCGAGGGTTGGGTAATCGAGACAGATCAGCACGGCCGCTATCACATCGAAGCCATAGACAACGTCAAGTTTGATATTGGCAGCAACTATATCGTTAAGCTCGACAAAGCCAGTTTGCCGGACGGTAGTCGGTTCACCACAGAAAACCCACGCGTCGAACGCCTGACTCAAGGATTGATGAGCGACATAGATTTTGGCGTGCAGCTCAATCAGCCTTTGCAGCTATCCCTCGACGAACAAGAAGCATCTACGCCTGCAGTTGTGCCCGCCGTACGTGAAATAGTCACCGCGCGAACTGAACAAGCGGAGGTAATAAGTTTCGCGAGAGGAAATCCCGAAGTTTCAGAAGAGCAGCTAAACTCCCTGCAGGAAAGACTGAATGGGTTGGAAGGGAAACGTAATCTGCGCCTCGAGTTTCTGGGGCATACCGATAGCGAAGACTTAAGTCAAAAGAGCAAAGCACTATATGGCAATAATCAGAAGCTATCTGAGCATCGCGCAAGACAAACCGCGGCCTACGTTATCGACAAGCTCGGACTTCCAGCCGATATCGCAGAGACTCAAGGCTTCGGAGCCACGGTACCAGTCGCCAGCAACGAAAGTAGCGCTGGCAGAGCAGAGAACCGCAGAGTAGAAGTACTGATTAGCTACGATGATGTTCGCATTATCGAACAGCCTCCGGCCATCACCAGCGCAACAGGCGCAAGCCACGGTGTCGATCAAACCGTGTCTCGGTTACAGACAGTGAACGAAACTGTTAACAGCCGCGTATCAGAAGTTCGCTTCGCCTCTGGCAAGCACGCCATCTCCAACGATCAAATCCGCGAACTGCGCGAACAGCTAGCAGCCCTCAACGGCAAGAAGAACGTTCGAGTACGCTTCGGCGGTCACACAGATAACGAGCCAATGGGCGCGCAGACACGCGCGATCTACCAGAACAATCTGGGCTTATCCGAGTATCGTGCCAGAGAAAGTGCGTTCTTTGTCGCCGGCCAGCTAGACCTCACGACAGATCAAGTAGAAATCGTCGCCTATGGGGACAGTGTACCTATTGCAAGCAACGACACCGCCGAAGGCAGAGCCCTCAACCGTCGCGTTGAGATTGATATTCTATACGATGAACAACGCAAGGAGCTGGTGACCGAGACTATCTCTCGGGTGGTTACACTGCCTACCGACAACACCGGAAGTAATGGCATTGTGCGGGCAACCGATGATCAGGCCCTGGCCGATCCACGCCTCGCTTTCGTGAGCGAGTACACTACCGTAAGCCGCAAGGACGACGTGATCAAGGTACACGCCTACAGCAACTACCCCGCTTACCTGGAAACACTAACTTTAGAAGTTTACGCAAATCACGATCACGACTTTGACCGACCGATCTTCACTGACACAGTGTCGGTAGACCACCGATTCGATATTTCGAAAACGCTGCAGCTACCCGTGTCGAATCTAGTCCCGGGTGAGACCTACCAGTATCGGCTCGTTGCAACGAACAAGGCAGGCTTCAAAGACGTGACACGCGCCCGAACGTTCCAGATGGTTGATCCGAACAAAGTAAGCACCGATCGCGAACCGATTGGACCCGAAGGAATCTTCGGGATCAGTGACCTCGAGCAACAGACCATTCCTGTTCCAGCCGGTCGTATTCGCATCGTCGGTCAAGACATTGACCCGCAACATTCCGTGCAGATCAATTCCGAGCCTGTCTTGCTCGACGATCAGGGGTCATTTGTACTCGAAGCCCATCTACCCCCGGGCAACTATCAAATACCTGTTAGCTTGCTCAACGGCACCGATCAGGGCGCCATAGCCCTAGAGCGAGATCTGGATCTGTCGATTGGCGACTCTTATCTGTTCATGGTTGGACTGGCCAACGTCACCTTTGGTGGCTCAGACATCAGCGGCAACATCGAGGCCATTCAGGCTGATGATCGGTTTAGTAGTGACACTTACACCTCAGGTCGTCTGGCGTTCTATCTCAAGGGCAAGGTGAAGGGTAAATACCTGGTTACAGCGCAGCTGGATACCACCGAAGACGAGCTCAATGAACTCGGCGACAACATCAGAGCCAAAGATCCGACCAGCATCTTCCGACGACTGGAACCCGATCAATTCTACCCAGTTTATGGAGACGATTCCACGCTGCGTTCCGATACCGATTCGCAAGGTGCCTTTTATGTGCGCGTCGACTGGGACAAGTCGAAGGCGCTATGGGGTAACTTCAACACTGGCCTCACCGCGAACGAGTTCGCACAGTACAACCGTTCGCTCTACGGCGCCCAGCTGGTCTATCAGCTACCTCGCTATACCGAACACAACGAGTCGCGCTTCTCGGGTGAACTGTTCTTGTCCGAGCCACAGACTGTAGCGGCGCACAATGAGTTCACCGCAACCGGCGGGTCTTTATACTACCTAGACCAAACGGATATTGTTCGCGGTAGCGAGAAGATTTGGGTAGAGATACGCCGTCGCGGCACAACCCAGGTGCTTGAAACCATTCCGCTACAACCTGGCCGAGACTATCAATTCGATCAATTTCAGGGTCGTGTGATACTCAACCGCCCTCTCGACATGGTGTCGAGAGATCACTTCGCTAATATCGTGCGCGACGATTCACTCGAAGGCGACGACGTCTTCCTACTGGCAGACTTCGAGTATATCGCCCGCAATTTTGACGCCGACGATCTAACCCTGGGCGCCGCTGGCACTGCCTGGATTACCGATTCTCTGGGTCTGGGTGGCACCTACGTTCGAGAATCTCGGGCAGGTGATGACTATGAACTTAAAGGCCTGGATTTAACCCTACGCAGAAACAAAGGCACCTACCTGAAGTTCGAGGTGGCAGAATCAGATGCCGTAGCGGCCTCAAGCCAAAGGTCGGTTGATGGCGGACTGACGTTTGAAAACATAGCGCCAATCGGCAACAACGTCTCAGGCAGAGCCTGGGGCGCTGAAGCTCAAGTGACGCTGGGGAACTCTGGATCGGGCGAGCGCGGCAAAGTACGCGCCTGGTACAAAGACCGGGACGCAGAATTTTCTTCTAGCCGCGAATCTAGTGAACTAACCGATACCGTAGATACCGGCATTGAAGCCAATGTGCGCCTGAACGATCGCGTAGACGTTATCGCCCGCGCCAGCGAATTCGAAAGGAGCGGACTGTCAACAGATCGAACTCTTAGTGCGCAAGGCAATGTCAGGATCGCAGAGAAATTTAACGCAGCTCTTGAAGGCCGCTACGAAGAACGTCGCGATGAAAGCGGCGCCGGGCTAGATAGCGAAGCGGTGCTTGCTGGTGGTCGCATAGGCTACAAGCCAAACGAGAGCGATGAGATATATGTGGAAGGTCAGACGGTCATCGACGATCAAGGCACATACGAGGCCAACGAACGAATAACTTTGGGCGCCTATCGCACCTTTAGCGAAAAGTTTGGTGCCGGGCTCGAAGTCAGCGAGGGTTCTCGCGGCCAGGCCATTACCGGTTTACTCAACTGGCAAGCAACCGACGCCATTGCCTTAAACTTGGAAAGCGGTTTTGGCCGCGGTGCGTCCTCCACTGCGGGCGCTACACTAAACCTCGCTGACGATTATCAGGTTTATGGCAGTTACGGTATAGACTCCGACCGAACACTAGGGCGCAGTCGCAAGGTTTCAACTATCGGCCAACGTAAGTCGTTCGGCAATCGGTTGACCCTATTTAACGAACATCAATGGATTCATGGTCAATACGAAAGTGTAGCCTCCGATGTATTTGGCATCGATCTAGGCCTGGGTGAGCACTGGAAAGTCTCCACCTCCCTACAAACCAACGACACCGACGTATCGGGCCAGAACACCAACCGCAGGGCAGCAACTTTGGGTCTGAGCTACCAGAAAGATCAGCAACGTTTAGGTGCAACGCTCGAACGCCGCATTGACGAAACCGGTGTGAACGAATTCGAGCAATGGCTATTCACTGGCGCATTTGAATACAAGTTCAACGATGCCTGGCGATCGGTGAGTCGATTGAACTGGTCTGAAACCGACGATGAGATCAGTGGTGGACGAGCGGCTCGATTCACGGAAGGTTCGGTGGGCTTTGCTTATCGCCCGGTCAACTTCGATCGCTGGAACATGCTGGCCAGATACACTTACCTGTTTGATCTTGTGTCACCCGATCAGCAGGTCAACCGACCCGACCAGGAATCTCACGTTGGTTCTCTAGAAGTGCTATTCGACGCGACCAAGCGCTGGGAGTTTGGAGCGAAACTCGCTATACGTCGCAGCAGACTTCGCATTGACCGAGATACGGGACCCTGGTTCAAGAATGGCGTAAATCTAGCCGTTGCCCGCGCGCGCTATCACGTGAATCACAAGTGGGACGGACTAATCGAGTATCGCTATCTCGAGACCGTTGAGTTCGATGACTCACGGGGCGGTGCATTAGTTGGGCTGTACCGTCATCTCGGTGGTAATCTGAAACTGGGTGCGGGGTATAACTTCACCGACTACTCAGATGACCTGACTAACCTCGACTACGACGGCGGTGGCTGGTACGTAGATCTGATTGGTAAGTGGTAGAGCCTGCGCAAGAGCCAGATCATTGATCGGGGCGCGGATTCGCAATCGACCAGTCGCTAGCGCCTTTGGCAATAGCACGAGCACAGTCCGCAGGTTGAGTGCCGCCTGCAAACAGATCTTTGCAGACACCAGAAAACAGCTCAGGCTGCTCTGCCATGAGCCATGCAAATACTTCTTGAAAAACAGGCGGATCGTCACCCGCAAAGGTAACGCCGCCAATCTTGTCTTCGGTGAAACGAAGCTTGAACGTGTCGGTCGCGGTGTAGCCTAGCACCCGACCAAAATCATCGGTAACAAGCGGCCGAAAGCGGCAACGACCCAAAGATTCAAAAAACGCGTCGGCAAAACAGCAGACAAAGTTAGCTTTCGCACAGCTCGGCGAAGGTTATCATTGCCTCAGAAATCTGCTTTGCATGGGTATCAAATGGTCCGAAACCTGCATCAGGTATTTCCATCAAAGACACCCGTCCTCCAAAATCTGCCGCAAACCTGCGCACTGCTTCGATCGCGAAAATTTGGTCATGGCTGCCATGGACCGCCAGGATAGGGACATCGGTAGCTCTGATATCGTCGCGAAAGTCCTCGTAAGAGGATTTGACATCATAAGCCAAGATCGCAGCCCCCTGCGCCTTTGACACATCAAAGTTTCGGTTGTGCTCGGCCAAAGGTTCAGGTTGAAGAGCGCGTTCCAAAAGTTCTTTGTGCTTGCGGAATTGAACCTGAATGAACGCCTTCATTCCCATTTTCATCCAGGCAGTGACACCCGCTTTTACGATGAAATCCGCCATAGCAGGATAGGCTTGCATGGCGCGCGACAGTCCTTTTGACCACGGGGTGGCATCATCCTCGTTAAGGCTGTATGTGACAGGCACAGGCGCTGCAATTTGTATCATGCCCATCAAATAACCCGACATACGACGTGCAGTTCGGTACATGAACGCCGACGTCATATTGGTGGTCATAAGGACACATTGAGACTGTCCAAGTTGACCCAGCACAGCTTCGATGTCTCCCCCCATGGTTTCGTGCACAGTTGATCCATCTACGGGGGGATCTGTGTCGCCTGCGCCGGGTCGGCATATACTGAGCACGCAAATTCCGGCTTCTTGGAAAACCTGTTCAATTTTTCGCTCAAACGTATAGTTCGCCAAACTTTGGATGAAAACGAACGGTCGGCCGGAAAAATCGCCGCTCAAAGTGAGCTCGACACTGCGGCCACCGGGGCGCATCAGGTCAACGCGTTTGCGATAAGGGTGACGGACCACCTCGGCAATGTCTTCGACTTTGTCGATAAATTGAGAGACCGACAACGCATTTCGAAATAGCTCTGTCTGCGAACGCGCACCCATCTTGGTCATCAGACTATGAAATTGCGTCCGAATGGTTGCATGAGACCGGCTACGATTGGTCGCCATGTCTTGCGTCGATTGCCCGTCCAAGAACGCCTCCAGCAACTCACGCTCAGAATTCGTCAGATCAAACTCGTGCTTGATGAGACCCGCCGCGGCCATCTTCCAGCGCCCATCGACGACAAACACCAATGCCTCTCCACGACCGTTTTGAATGGGCTTTGAGGGAGTGATAGACAGCGTAAGCGAGCTATCATCCAAGCTTGAAAACGCACGTTTCAAAACGGCTTCGGTCGAGTTCCTGTTCGGAGCGAGGCAATCCCGAATGACGGTCGCAATTGGAATGTTAGCTTCAAGATCCAGCGGCAGGTCGTCCAGCGTTGCACCTACACCCAGGTCAAAGGTCTGCAAGGCAGCTTTGTTCTGGGTTAGAATTTCGCCATTTTCACGCACTAAATAGGCCGGACTTTCAAAGGTCTCAAGCATGTCGGCGACTTTGCGACCGACAGAAGACTGCCGGGCATCGTCTGGTATTGCGCCGATGGTACTAAGCGCTGCCGCCTCGACATCCGCAAAGGATCTCTCCACCTGGCCGGACTGTAGTTCAAACAGAGCATTCCATTCTTCCATGAGGGTATCAAACCCCTCGGGATCTTCCCCACCTTCGGTGATGAGCTTCACAATAGCATTCGAATTTTGCTTTAAAGATTTCTTGTTCATGCCGGTTTCTAACAGCAAAACACAACCCATCATACAATATGTGCTGTATCTGAGCGGTGTCTGCCTGGGCAACAACCCAACCGCTACCCGCGCGCCATCCAAACGTCTAAAGCAACGCCAGCCGTACTTTTGCGATCTCCCGGAAAGGCACGTTATGCTTCCTATCCTCCATCTGTCTGCCTCACCCTTTGATCGAGTCTACAATTGATAGGTACTCTGGCAGTTTGTTCCGACCCCTCGCGAAATCTGTCGATCCCAGCAAATTTCAGTCGAATTCATACATTTGTATGATTACAGCACCCAGCCCAGTCCCTAGGATTGCCCGCAATCCGCTATTGCGCGGCACAAAATCTAGAGGAACCTATCGTGAAAAGCACTGATGATCATAACAACCGCGACCTTAACCCTACGCCGAACTCCGTGCGCAGATACATGTACAGCTTCGTCTTTCCGGCAGCGTTAGCCGTTGCAGCGACAATTTCACTGGGCAACATCGGCGCTAGTGCAGATTACCGAGAACTGCATATACTAGACGCGCGGATTGACCCGACTCGATCGGTTGCCGACACCTACGCTGAATTGCACACGTTGGCCAACAAAGCCTGTCGTCAAGTGGTGCAGCCCGGTCGCGATCAAGCGCGCGATGTTCGAATTTGTCGCAAGGAAGTGCTGACCGATTGGGTCGATCGCTCGGGCCTCGATCGGCTGGTTTCATACCATCTTGAGCAGACCCAACCGCAGGACAGCCGAATACTGATTGCGGCTGAGAAGTAGGCCCGACTTGCCTTGTGAGCTAGCCACATCTGAGGAGGACGTCGTCAAACTACTGCAACAGATTGACGACGATCCCGCCAGCTATGACGCGCTGATCGACAATTGGAACCTGGTGTTCGATCTGGGTCGCCAGCAGGGCAACGATACCTTCAGCAAACTGGAAGCGGCCGCCTCCTCTACCATCCCGTCCATGACCGAGGCGGCATCGGCATCCACGCTCGCTATCGGCCGCCGGGTTGGTCACCTGTTGGAGCAGTTCGATAGCCCGGCCTATCTGGTACGCAAAACTGGCAAGATCTCGGCGCAGAATACCGTCGCCTCGCAGACTTACCACATCCCGCCGAATGGGACGCTTGATGATCTACCCTTCGCACTTGAACAAGGCGAACGAATTTCTGCGGTTGTGGGCACTAGTCTCAACCCCGGTCGGAATACTCAAGATGCCATACTAAAGCGCGCCTACTCGAGCACTAATGACACCACCGCAACGTTATCAATAGCACCTTCAATGGCAGCAAGTGGTGGCGAAGGCCCTGCGTTGGTTTTTGTGATCGACGCGCGCTGGAAAACCAACGCAGCGGGTTTACTCAAGCGCGAGTTTGATTTGACGAGTGCTGAGCAAGAGATTCTGGTGCGTTTTCTCGACGGGCAATCCATCCAAGACATGGCGCACAAGCGCCAACGATCACTCTCAACGATTCGATCACAATTTCACAGCCTCATGGGGAAGATGGGCGCACGCAGCCAAACCGAACTATTGCGCAACGCCTTGTCTGTGTCACAGTTCGTCGATCAGGTTGAAGAGATCGCAGAGGTCATTCGCCACCCGCACCGCAAACGCGTGGATATGATTCGTCCGGGCGGACGCAGCGTAGAGATTACGCTGGCCGGTGACTTCAAGGGAACGCCCTTGGTGTTCTTGCAAGACGCAATGAGTTACACCTTTGAGGGCAAAGTTGAGCAAGTCTTTCATGACGCGGGGTACTGCATTTGCAGTCTGTGCCGACCCGGCTTTGGGGATACCGACCCGCCGCTTGCCGGGGAGGACGATTTGAAAACCTTCGCAAGCGATCTCGATGCGTTACTCGATCAACTCGGCCACGATAGCTGCATGCTCTTGACGAGCAACGTGGGGCCGTCGTTCATGTTTGCAGCCGCTCAACAGGTTTCGAAGCGAATCACCGGGCTGATCCAAGTGAGCGCTGCTGCACCCATCTCCTATTTTCAAGATCGGCGTACCACCAGCAGTTGGGCTCAAGCGGTGCTGAACGCTGCGCAAAAACACGGTTTCTTGAAAGAACTGATGATCAAGACGGGCATTCGAACCTGGAAAGCAATCGGTCAAGAACGATTTATGCAAGCGCAGTTTCGTAATGCTACCAGCGGTGAGCTAGCAGCAACGACCAACCCGGAAGCCCTAAAAGAATCGCAGTTCGCACTGAACACGGCAACGAAACAGGGTCTCGATCCATTGGTCAAAGACACACTGCTGGTATTTTCTGATTACAAATCTTCAATCGCCGCGACAGATTTACCCATTCTGATTGTGCATGGCGTTGATGACTCCGTATTTCCAATTGATGGAATCCGCGAGTTGGCACGCGACTTTGATCCTCGCACCAAGTTAATCGAACTTGAAGGCGCCGGGTTTTCTGCTATGTCGACTCATACGCAGGCCATCATGGGGCACATCAGCGATTTCCAAGAAGAAATAAGCTAGATATCAATCCAAGCCCAACACCCGCAGCGCGTTCCCGCGCAAAAACTTCGGCCACACCGACTCTTTGAACCCCACATTCGGCATATCGGTCATGATCCGTTCAACCGACAGCCCAAACGGGAAATACCCGGCGTACAGAATCTTGTCTGCGCCGCGGGAATTTGCGAAGTCGATGATCTTCTGCGGATAGTGCTTCGGCGCAAACGCTGACGTCGAGTAGTACAGATTCGGCCACATCGGCAACCGTGGGTCCGGTACCCCAGCGCACGAAAAGATCGGCACACCCAGTTCCACTGACGCCGATTACTGGCTAACGCGCGTCGAAAACCAGCCTTCGAATTAGTTCTCACCAGGTTCCTGCATCGGCGCGCGCCCAATAACGACAAGACCAACGCCAGCGCTAACGAGCGCCGATAACAACGACTCAAATACCGCAACAGGCGCTGAACCAAAATCAATCTCGAAGCGCACACCATCGGGGGCTTCGCGTGGCTCGCTCATGCTGTGAACCGCGCAAGCAGGGCTATCGATGTCTGCTTGAGGAAGGCTTAACCTAATCGAATCCTCAAACCAACTGGTAACCGCCGGCCAACGAACGGCAATCTTAGGCTCCGGAACACACAGCAAACACTCATCCCAGGCGAATGGATGCAACGCTACCTGCATTGCGTTGCTCCATACAAACTGAAATGGCTCAAACCCAAGTGCGCGTGGCGACTCAATACGAGCTATCTCAACAACACGACTGTCACGCGTAACGCAGATATCGCCACGCGCGGGAAGCTTAAGCGAGCCTGTTCGCACTGGCTCGCCATCGGTTCCGCAATACAGCGCCTCCGGCTGCAACACCTGAGCGGTATTAGCAGCAAATCCACTCACCCGCCGCTCAAACTCTCCGGTATAGAGCGCCCGTTGTTGTTTCAGAATGTCGGCAAGGGTCATCTGTTAATCCCGGCGGCCCCATTTTTCGAAGCACCAAGATTACACAACAGTAACCCTCAAGACTGTAAGTTATGGTTTCCTACAACTCCCCATAACTAGAGGGCTTCGCTTAGAGCCTGACTAAAGGTCTTGCCCCCCAGCCTGACCGCACCCATCTCGTTAATCGCTCCGGTTTGCGTATTCACCTGCACAAAGCGGGCGACAGCAGTTCCATCTACTTTGGTGCCAACTATCTTGAGGCTCAGATTCTCGACGTCAGTAGGGGTGTCTGCCACCAGTGTGCCGCTCGAATCTAGAGAGATCCAGTCTGGCAAATCACCGCCGTCGGCCAGCGTTACATGGAATTCATTGAACTCCAAATTGTTGCTACCGGGCTCCGAGTCGTACATTTCTATGCTTAGCGCGTTGTCCCGTATGAAAGTATCGATGCCAAACTGGCCTTCGAAATTTTCGACATCGCTGTTCTCCACGCCAAGTACGTCGATCCGAGATGAACTGCCTTGGATCGGTTCAAGGTCTTCAAGCAAAGCAACAAGAGCGGGATCTGCCTGAACACTTTCAGACACCGCCTGAAGATCTGCAAACATCTCATCAATGCTGCCAAGAGGCTGAATTTCATTAAGCATACCGAGCACACTGGACTCAGGCGCAACTTCAACCTCTGGAGCCAGAACAGACAGGTCAATAAACCCAAACGCTTCAGCTTCAGCCTCTTCCTCAGCTTCATCTACTTTATCCGGAATCGGTGACAGAAATTTCTCTACCTTGAGCAGAGTAAGCAAATTCAGACCTACGTCGGGCGCTTCTACTACAAGTAAAAGCGTAGCGGTATCTGTACCACCTTTTCCGTCGTCAATCGTCAGAGTGACTTGCTCGGTACCCTGGAACTCCTCCGCGGGGGTATAGGTGTAGTTTCCTTCGGAATCAATCGCGAGCGATCCACCGCTGGAAGTTTCTATGACCGTCGAGCCCAAAAACGCAACGCCATCGACATGACTCAGCATGAGCGAGTCACCGTTTAGATCACCATCGTTCGCAAGCGCGACACCCGAGACCGGCATACCCGGCGATGTGACCGCCAGATCATCATTTGCGTCAGGCGCATCGTTAACTGAAGGATCAGCATCTGGGAACACATCAATCGTTACCGTCGCGAGGCTACTCACGCCTAGCGGATCGACCAACCGATAGTCGAAGCTATCAACGCCTATAAATCCTGCGGCGGGCGTGTACTCGAAAGAGCCATCCGGGTTAACAATAACCTCGCCGCCATTGTCTGTTACAAACGGGGTTCCCGCCGGAACACCGCCCGCGAGCGAGATTAGCGGCACAGCTCCGGTGGGATCTATATCCGCATCACCATCATTATTGGTGAGCGTTCCGCTTAAGGTGCCAGGTGCGTTAGCATCGCTAAACGTCTCAAAGTTATCGTCTAGTGCGATCGGCCCTGTGTTAGTTGGGTCGAGAAGCGTCTCAATCACTTCGATGCTCAGCGTTGAATCGAAGCAGTTACCCCCGGCATCGCAAATTTCTATAGTCACGCTATCGCCGCCCGAGAAATCTTGCGGCGGGGTATAGACATAATCGCCATTAGGCTGCAGTACGATAGTTCCACCGGCGTCGGTGGTCAGAGTAACTGGATCAGAGATCGGATTGCCTGCCCCATCCCCAACATGCACCTCATCTAGGGGATTGCCGCCGTTGTCGTTTGTCAGCACATTGCCAGCAACCGGCATGTTAGAGCTAGTGGTGTTAACGTCATCTTCAATCTCCGGAGGTGAATCAAAGACGCTCAACAGCAAGGTGGCCTCATCCGCGCCACCCGCTCCATCACTCACTTCATAAACTAAAGACTCGGTACCAACAAACCCCTCGGGCGGGGTGTAGTCGTAGGTACCATCAGGTGAAACGACCAGAGTGCCGCCATTTGGAGTAGCCAAGGTAGTCGGCCCAGTTACCGCGTTACCATCAACAGCGACGATTTGCAGAGCGTCGCCATTAGGATCAACATCGTTACTAAGCAGATTACCACTCGTAGACTCATTTAAAGGAGTAATGGCTGCGTCGTCATTCGCATCTGGCGCATCGTTACTGCCAGGCGCACTACCGGGAGTACTATCGGGCTGCACCTCGATAGTGACTTGCGCATCGTCAGTAGCGCCAGACGTGTCTACAACCACGTAGCTGAAGCTATCTGTGCCCATAAATCCTGGAGCCGGTGTGTATTCGAACGTGCCGTCAGCGTTAACCGTTACTGAACCTCCATTCGCGGTCGTGAATGGAATACCAGCCGGCAGGCCATTAGCGCTCACTACCTCAATCGGATCAGCGTCCGGGTCTCCGTCGTTTCCAAGCACGCTGCTTGTTAGGGTTTCGGGGTTGGTGGGGTCGCTGAACGTAGAAAAGTTATCGTTCTCTGCTATTGGCTGAGTATTATTTGGGTTCTGTGCGGTATCTCCCACCTGAACAACAAGCGTTTGCGTACCGCAGTTGCCTGCCTCATCGCATACTTCCAGCTCAATGCTGTCTTCACCAACAAAACCCTGAGGCGGCGTGTAGGTGTATTCACCGTCGGCGCCAATCAAGAGCGTGCCACCTTGATCAGTCGTCAACACCGTTGGTTCAGGGAGTGCATTGCCGCTGCCGTCGCCAACCTGAACCTCATCCTGTGGGTCTCCGCCATTGTCGTTAGTCAGCACGTTTCCGCTCACCGGAAGGTCTACAGACGTATTGTTTATGTCATCTTCAAGCTCGGGCGGCGTATCAAACACGCTGAGATAGAGCGTCGCGGTATCAACCCCGCCATTATCGTCGCTTATGGTATAAGGCAGACTTTCGGTTCCAACAAAATCATCAGCCGGCGTATAGCTGTAGCTGCCATCGCTGTTGATCACAACTACACTGCCGCTGGGCAGCGAAACTTCTGTAGGCGAACCTAGAGATACGGGGTTACCGTCTATAGCTGTAACTAACAATGCATCAGTTGGATTCGCGTCCACGTCATTAGTAAGCGCATTACCGATCTGCGGCGTATTCTTCTGCGTTATCGCAGCATCGTCATTCGCATCTGGCGCAGTATTTACCGCCGGGTTGCCAACGGGAGCCACACTTATGGTTACCGTCGCATCATCAGCAACTCCACTGGTATCTACAATGCTGTAGTCGAAGCTATCTTCGCCCATAAAGCCAGGTGCTGGCGTGTAATCGAAGGTTCCGTCAGGAAGCACAGTTACAACGCCACCCGCTGCGGTTGTGAATGGCGTACCAGCAGGTACACCTCCAGCTTCGCTTACAACAAACGCCTGACCATCAGGGTCGCCATCGTTGCCGAAGAGACTGCTCGACAAGGTACCGGGTTCTAAAGGATCAGAATGAGTCTCGAAATGATCATCAAGCGCCACTGGCGGCGCATTGTCTGCGTCGCTGGTTGAGTCAACCACATCAAGTACCAGAACACTCTCTACACAGTTGCCCACCGCGTCGCAGACTTCCAGGGTTATCGTATCTTCACCCACAAAGTCCTCTGGTGGGGTATAGGTGTAGCTACCGTCTGGTTCTATAACCAACTGTCCACCAGCGGTTGTCGTGAGAGTGACGGGTGCCGTTAGAGGTACACCACTGCCGTCGGCGATTGTTACTGGCTGACCGGGAATATCATCGCGATCGTTGGTTAGCACATTGCCATCTACTGGCGTGTTAACGGGAGTCAGGTTTACATCGTCTTCGACAATAGGTGGGCCATCAAATACCGACAGATAGATGGTTGCGGCATCAGTGGCACCGCTTTCATCTTCTATGTCATAGACAACTGTCTCAGTACCTACAAAGCCCGTCGCGGGGGCGTAGGTATAAGAGCCATCCGTATCGATGGTGAGCGAGCCACCATTTGGCGTAGAGACCGTAGTGGGGCCTGTAACCGGCACGGCGTCAATTGCGGAAACTACCAGGGGGTCGCTATTTGGATCTACGTCATTTAGCAGTGCATTGCCATCAATCGTGGCATTTGGTTGAGCGACTGCCAGATCATCGTTTGCATCTGGAGCATCGTTGATCGACGGAGTGTTATCTGGTTGTACATTAAAGGTAACCGTAGCGCTATCCGTTTCTCCTCCCGCATCAACGATTACGTAATCAAAGCTGTCCTGACCGATAAACCCAATAGCGGGTATGTAATCGAAAGACCCGTCAGCGTTCAGCGTGACAAGGCCACCACCCGCGGTGCTGAATTCGGTACCCGCTGATACTGCAGAACCATCTTCAGCAATAGCGTTAAGCACTTCGATTGGGTCGCCCTTGGGATCCCCATCGTTGCTAAATACCGAACTGCTCAGGGTTGCAGGCGAAACAGGATCGCTCACGGCCTGAAAGTGATCATCGGAGGCTATGGGTGGTGCGTTATCTGGATTCAAGGTCAGGTCAGTAACGTCTATGGTCAGTGTCTGCGTGTCACAGCTACCGTTCTCATCGCAGGTGGTGATCTCAACAGAGTCTTCACCTTCGAAACCGGCCGGAGGCGTATAGGTGTAGCTGCCATCCGGTCTAATTAGCAATTCACCACCAGCGTCGGTGGTTAACAATGCAGGCCCTACCAAGGGTTGGCCATCACTATCGGCGACAACAAGTGAATCACCTTCATCACCTGCAGTGTCGTTAGTGAGCACGTTTCCATCAACGGGCGTGTCGAGCGCCGTGTTGTTGATGTCATCTTCGAGGCTCGGTGGACTGTTGAAGACACTAAAGTACAGCGTAGCCGTGTCTGTGCCGTCGCCAGTGCCATCACTTATGTCATAGGCAAGCGTTTCTGTGCCCACAAAGTCCTCGGCGGGCGTGTAGGTATAGCTACCATCGCTGTTTATCTCGACCACGCTACCTGTAGGCAGGGTAATCGAGGTTGGTGAGTCCGCTTCAACTGCCATGCCGCCGATCTCGACAACTGTCAGCACTGTCTCAGTATTTGGGTCAGTGTCATTGTCGAGTGCGTTACCAAGTGCAGGCGTGTTCTTTTGAGTCACAGCCGTATCGTCATTAGCGTCGGGGGCATCGTTTACACCCGGGCTTGAATCAATACTGACGTCAAAGGTTGCAGTAGCTGTGTCGGTCGCACCATCCAAATCAGCGATGGTGTAGTCAAAACTGTCACTGCCTACAAAGCCAACGGCGGGCGTGTAGTCGAACGTACCGTTCTCAGAAACTACCACTGTGCCGCCATTCGCCGTAACAAATGGGGTTCCGGCACCAATCGCAATCCCGTCGGCGTTAGTCGCACTCAAGACCACAATAGGATCGCCATCGGGATCACCATCGTTACCAAACAACGAGCTAGACAACGTGTCAGCCCCAGATTCTGAACCAGAATCTGTAGTAGCAGGCAGAGTGGTAACTTCGAAGTGATCGTCTTGCGCAATCGGCGGGGTGTTATCTGAGTCGGCCTGCGTATCGACGACATCAAGCGTCAATATCTGCTCAGCACAATTACCACCTTCATCGCAAACTTCAAGCACAATGGAGTCTTCGCCAACAAAATCGGTAGGCGGCGTATAGGTATAGCTACCATCAGGAGCGATGGTTAAGGTACCGCCCTGATCGGTGACCTGAGTCAACGGCTCGGTGATAGGGCTTCCAGAACCGTTGCCAATAACCAATGCATCGTCTGGATCGCCACCGTTGTCGTTGGTGAGCACATTGCCTTCAACCGGGGAATTGACGGACGTGTTGTTAATGTCATCTTCAAGGGTTGGCACGCTGTCAAAGACGCTTAAGTAAAGCGTAGCGGAGTCCGTACCACCTGCTCCATCTGCAATGGTATAAGCCAGTGATTCTGTGCCTACAAAATCATCTGCTGGCGTGTAGACAAATCTGCCGTCAGCGCTGATCTGTACTACGCTGCCGCTCGTCAGAGTGATACTGGATTGCCCGTCAGCAGATACTTCGATGCCATCGGCCAAAGTGATAGTTAGTGATTCGTTAACGCTCCCCGCGAGATCGTTGGCAAGCGCGTCACCTGACACAGGCGTGTTCTTTTGCGTAATCGCTACATCGTCATTCGCATCCGGATTATCTGTTACGCCAGGAACGTCGTCTGGCAGTACCCTAATCACTACCGTGGCAGTGTCAGTCGCACCATCGGGATCAACGATTGTGTAATCAAAACTGTCCTCGCCCTGAAATCCGGCAGCGGGGGTGTAATCAAAGTCACCATCCGAAGAGAGCGTGACCACGCCACCATTGGCGGTATCAAAGGTACTGCCCGCCGCTACGGTCTCACCAGACCCATTGACTGCACTTAGTATCTGTATTGGATCACCATCGGGATCACCATCGTTACCAACCAATGAACTCGAAATTGATGCAGGCGAATCAGGATCGGAGACTGCAACAAAACTATCATCGTGAGCAATTGGCGGCGTGTTGGCCGCATCTGCTGTTGGATCAGCCACCACTATTGTGACTGTTTCTAAACCACAGGCGCCGTCTGCATCACACACCTCATACTCGAACGTATCCTCACCGATAAAGCCCTCAGCTGGCGTATAGGTGTAGGAGCCATCATCAGAAATTTCAATCGTACCGCCGTTGTCAGTAGCTACCGCAGCCACGCCATCCACAAGCGCAACGCCCTGAACTTCACTGACAAACAACGCTTCGCCCTCAGGGTCAACATCGTTAGTGAGAACGTTACCGTCGACAGAAGTATCAATCAGGGTAGTGTTGATGTCCGCTTCGGGCACAACGCTGTTCACCTCAATCAGAGAGGTTGCCAACGCGCTGGTGTTGCCCGCAGTGTCAGTCACAGTGAAGCCAAGCTCGCGAACGCCACCAGTGGGGCTGAGCAACTGGTTGTTGTAGGTAATGCTTCGAACAAGCGCATTCAGGTCGGCTTCTGAGATGACATCTGAAACGCCGTCGCCGATTGGCGCGCTATTCACAACCGTAAAAGTTCCAATAGCGCTGTCATAGACAATATCGAAAATAGTCTCGCCCACCGCAACCGAGGTGGAGACATCAGTATCAAGCGCAAAATCGGAACCGCCAATACTAACAATCTCGTTGTTACCATCGAGCACGCTAGCCTGATCAACAACAATGGTTAAGGTCTGCAGATCAGCTTCGCCAAAGGCAGAGGTATCTGCCAATTCCGGGTCGGTCAGAGCAACCGCGCTTAAGCCGCCAACAAATTCAACACTGTGGTCTCTGTTAAGGTCTAGGGCCTCGACCTCAGAGTTTAAGTCGATAACAGGCGCCTGATTTTCACGGAAGTCCAAATCGTTAACCAACGGGATCGCATCGCTGCCATCCGCCGCCACGTTTTGATTGGCGTCAGCCAGGTTATTCTCGACAACCGTTACGGTTTCGCCGGTTCCCTCGGTGGTTACATCATCGTCGTTAGGATCCCAGGTCGTCGTATTCGCATCCACCGCATCCAGCAATCCATCTTGATCGACATCGCCGGAAGCATCGAGCGTTTCCTGATCAACGCCATGACCTGCTTCATCGATATCCAGCGCACCGTCGTTGTCGCTATCAGAATCAAGGTAATCGGCGGTAGCATCAGAGTCGGTGTCTACCGGTGAGCTAACATCAGCCTGGGTGGCGGCCGCCGTCTCAGTGGTGACTTCTCTATTGTCAAAAGCATCATCCAAACCGTCCTGGTTAGCATCCACGCCAGTTGGCGCTTGATAGTCTGCCGTCGTCTGACTTTCTAGGTTGTCGGTAATACCATCGTTGTCACTATCTATGTCGAGATAGTTCGCTATTCCGTCCTCGTCGCTATCAACGAAACCGGAGGCTGAGATGGCGAATAGCGTGTCATCAAAAGTAATCCGACCAATCTGATCCGTCTGGCCGTTTACACCTGGTATACCTTCGCCGTTGTCGTTAAAGACGTAGATTCGGAAGGTATAAGTGGTGTTCTCCTGCAGTTCAAAGTTAAACCCTTCGCTGCTGCGGAAGTTGTAGCCACTGTCATTGCGGTCGATGTGGAACTCATCCAGCAAGACCTGGCCTGGCGTTGCAAACCCATCCGTCGACACCTCAAGTGCAATATCAAAATTGGTGAAGTTGTTACTACCCGCACCGGTGTTCTGGGTGCCGTGATGAAGTTGAGTAAGCGCTACAAGATCGTATTCAAACGCTTCTAAGGTCGTGAAAGACATCTCGACAAAATGATCGTTGCTGCGCGCCTCATCGAGAGTCGCGCTGGTGGCACCATCGATGTGGAACTCAAAGGTCATGCCGTTGCCTTCGGAAGCCGGTTGTCCGTTAGTCTGCAGCTCGGTCAGTCCGCCACCTAGAATAGCCGGCGTAGAGCTTGCAACCGCGTGCTCTGCACCCGGTCCAAACTGGTCGTGACCGCCCGCTGTACTGCGGCCGCCATCGAGATTGTGGGTCCAGGTGAAGTTACCGCTGGGACCTTCGATGATTCCTTCTGCAGTATCGAGAATACCGTCATTGTCATCGTCAACATCAAAGGCATCAGCGATGCCGTCAGCATCCGTATCGAGCTGAAGTGTCACTGCAGCAGTGTCAGTCCCACCCTCGCCGTCAGCAATTATGTAACTAAAACGATCTGTCTGACTAAGACCCAGAGGGATAAGTACATCAAAGGTACCGTCCGCACGCGGCGTAATCACCGTGCCTGAGACGAGCGTAATCGGCGTCTCGTTTTCAAAGTCTGGCGTTATGGGTTCACCGGGAACCGCTGGATCAACAATCGCTATGATTGTTATAGGATCACCACCAGAACTCTGGTCTGGGCCATTGCCATTATCAGCAAGCAGATCTAGGTTCATTATCCGGCCAGGCGCAACGGCCGAGATCGTATCGTCAGCTGCATTTGCCGGATTAAAAGCCTCACGGAAATCGAGGTCATTAACTAGCGGCACCGGAACGCCGTCCGTTGCGTTAGAGTTACGGTCCGGCAGATACTCACCTTCGATGTTCAGCACATCACTGACACCTTCAGCGACAACAAATCCGTCATCAACCGCGCCATCAATGGCTTCTTCGAATACATCAAACAGGCCGTCACCATCGGCGTCATTCGACGCATCCGACACCGTACCCGGGTCGATCAGTGATTGCCCGTGACCCGCCTCGGCTGCATCGCTACTACCATCGCCATCGCTGTCGCTGTCTAGGTAGTCAGGTGTTGAGTCTGACGACCCGACTGCTTCAGCATCACTGTTTACTGGCGCGAGTCCATCGCCGACATGACCCTCTGCTGCGC
>CAZSYU010000046.1:0-28403 GCA_964611345.1 uncultured Pseudomonadales bacterium | reverse complement strand
CACACGTCAATAAAGATGCCAGAGACCAGTACGAGATTCGTACCCATAAGCGTCTTCTGGACATCGTTGAACCCACCGAAAAGACCGTCGATGCGCTAATGAAGCTCGACCTCGCGGCCGGTGTTGAGGTTCAAATCAGTTTGAATTAACAAAACGCTGCTTATCTATCCGGATTCGCGGCGTTTTTTTTGAGACCAAGGGATTTGGGAGCCGCCTGCAGTGCATATAGGCAGTTCCTCTACAGGGCCCCGATAGGGGGCCAGCGATTGAAAGTACCGTCTGCTCCGTCTCAGTAGAGAAAGGGGGGTAGGCGGTCCCTGCACTAGAAAAAAGTGCACCGAAGGTGGAAGTAGCAAACATGGCTATTGGCGTTATAGGTATTAAGAGCGGCATGACCCGCGTGTTCACGGAGGATGGGGCGTCCATTCCGGTAACCGTGATTGAGGTGGAACCGAATCGCATCACTATGGTTAAGAGTGCCGAGAGTGACGGTTACAGCGCCGTCCAGGTGACCACGGGTGAGCGTCGTGCGAGTCGCGTCAGCAAACCGGCTGCGGGTCATTTTGCGAAGGCAAGCACGGGCGCCGGTCGGGGCTTGTGGGAGTTTCGACTGCCGTCTGACGATGCAGCTACTGAGGCAGAGCTTGCGGCTGGCGGGACGCTATCGGTAGAGCAGTTCGAGGCCGGGCAAAAAATCGATGTGCAGGGCGTATCAAAGGGTAAAGGTTTTGCGGGCGCGATTAAGCGCTGGAACTTCCGTGGCCAGGACAACACCCACGGTAACTCTATTTCGCACCGTGCGCCGGGTTCTATTGGTCAGTGCCAAACACCAGGTCGCGTATTTAAAGGAAAGAAGATGGCGGGGCATCTGGGTAACGTGAAAACAACCACCCAAAACCTCGAGGTTGTTCGTGTTGATTCTGAGCGCAACTTGATTCTGGTAAAGGGTGCTGTCCCTGGTCCAGCAGGTGGCGATGTTTGTATCCGTCCGGCGATCAAAGCCTAGATCGCACCAGGAGGATTATTAGTTAATGAATATTGATATAGCAGCTGGTGGTTCCGTCGAAGTTTCCGAGGTGGCATTTGGCAGAGAATATAACGAGTCGCTGGTACACCAGGTTGTGGTGTCTTACCTTGCCGGTGCGCGACAAGGCAGCAAAGCCCAGAAGTCGCGTTCTGAGGTAAGCGGCGGCGGGCGTAAGCCGTGGCGGCAGAAAGGCACTGGTCGTGCCCGCGCCGGTACCATTCGCAGCCCGATCTGGCGCACAGGCGGCCGTACTTTCGCAGCCAAGCCACAAGATCATTCGCAGAAAGTAAATCGCAAAATGTATCGCGGTGCACTGCGTTGCATTCTCAGCGAGTTGATTCGCCAGGAGCGATTGATTGTTGCTGAGTCGTTTACGGTCGAATCACCCAAAACCAAAGCGTTTGTTGCTCAGCTCAAAAGCATGGACCTCGATAACGTGTTGATCGTATCCGACGCCGTTGACGAGAACCTTCTGCTCGCATCGCGCAACGTTAAGTACGTGGATGTTTGCGACGTTGCGGCGGTTGACCCCGTTAGCCTGATCAGCCATGAAAAAGTGTTGATCACTGTGGCGGCACTCAAGCAGTTTGAGGAGTCACTCGTATGAGCGCGTCAAACCAAGCACAGGTGATCTCGCAAGAACGCATCTTTACGGTGTTGGTTGCGCCGCATTTTACTGAGAAGGCATCCATTGAGGGTGACAAGAGTAATCAGTACACCTTTAAGGTGGCTCCCGATTCAACCAAAGCAGAAATCAAAGCAGCGGTTGAGCAACTCTTCGATGTGAAAGTTGAAGGTGTGAGCACACTGAACGTTAAAGGCAAGACCAAGCGCACGCAGCGCGGTGTGTCGCGCAAGAAAAATTGGAAGAAAGCGTATGTTCGTCTGGCTGAAGGGCAAGACATCGACTTTACGCTTGTCGACTAGGATCAGGTGAGTAACTAGTAATGCCAGTTGTAAAAGCCAAACCCACCTCGGCCGGTCGCCGCTTTGTCGTTAAGGTCGTCAATCCTGACCTGCACAAAGGTGCGCCCTACAAGCCGTTGCTGGAAAAGAAGTCGCGTAATGGCGGCCGAAACAATGCGGGCCGCATTACCACTCGGCATCGTGGTGGTGGTCACAAGCAGCACTATCGTTTGATCGACTTCAAGCGCAACAAGGACGGTATTCCGGCTATTGTTGAACGGCTGGAATACGATCCGAATCGATCAGCGAATATTGCGCTGCTCAAGTACAAAGACGGCGAGCGCCGCTACATTATTGCGCCTCGAGGCGTGAGAGCAGGCGAAGAGTTGATGAGCGGTAGTAGCTCTCCCATTCGGTCGGGCAATTGCATGGCGTTGCGTAATGTACCTGTTGGTAGCGTTGTGCACTGCATCGAATTGAAGCCGGGCAAGGGAGCCCAGATAGCCCGCAGTGCAGGAACCTCCGCGCAGTTGGTTGCCCGTGAGGGAACCTACGCCACATTACGACTGCGCTCTGGTGAGATGCGTCGCGTATTGGCTGAGTGTCGTGCAACGCTTGGTGAAGTCAGCAACAGCGAGCACAACCTGCGTTCGCTGGGTAAGGCGGGCGCAAGGCGCTGGCGCGGAATTCGCCCAACGGTTCGCGGTGTTGCCATGAACCCGGTTGATCACCCACACGGTGGTGGTGAGGGTCGTACTGCAGGTGGTCGCCACCCGGTATCACCCTGGGGTATGCCTACCAAAGGTTACAAGACGCGCAGCAACAAGCGCACCGACAAACTCATCGTTCGCCGTCGCGGCAAGCGCTAGCGGGAGAGACAAGTGCCAAGATCACTGCGAAAAGGACCATTTGTCGATTTGCATCTTATGAAGAAGGTGGAAACGGCAGCTGCAAACAACGAAAAGCGACCCATCAAAACCTGGTCGCGTCGATCGATGGTTCTGCCAGATATGGTTGGCCTGACAATTGCTGTACACAACGGCCGCCAACACATTCCGGTGTTCATTTCGGAAGACATGGTAGGTCACAAGTTGGGCGAGTTTGCGTCCACCCGTACTTACCGCGGGCACCAGGCTGACAAGAAAGCCAAGCGCTAGGGACGCAAGAGTTATGCAAGTACGAGCAGTAGCAAAACGTTTGCCCATCTCCCCGCAAAAAGTGCGGTTGGTGGCTGACCAGGTTCGTGGCGAACCTGTCGCAAAGGCACTGGATATTCTGACGTTTTCTACTCAGAAGGCAGCAGTGCTGGTGCGCAAGGCTTTAGAGTCTGCGATAGCCAACGCAGAGAATAACGAAGGCGCAGACGTCGACGAACTGAAAGTGTCGGAAATTTATGTAGATGCAGGCGCCACCATGAAGCGCATTATGCCGCGGGCGAAAGGCCGCGCAGACCGCATCTTGAAGCGCACTAGTCACATTACTGTGACTGTGTCAGACGAATAACGGAGTTCAGGCATGGGTCAAAAAGTACATCCAACAGGTTTTCGCCTGGGGATCGTCAAAGAGCACACTTCGGTGTGGTATGCCAATCGCGACACATATGCGACATACCTGCTTAGTGATCTGAAAGTGCGCGA
Organism: uncultured Pseudomonadales bacterium; assembly: GCA_964611345.1. Lineage (GTDB taxonomy): Bacteria > Pseudomonadota > Gammaproteobacteria > Pseudomonadales > Azotimanducaceae > JALZVT01. Next base: position 24,833 of record CAZSYU010000046.1, on the reverse strand, counting down.
GTTCTTGCGCAAGCGATTGGCTCAGGCCTCCATCAGCCGTATCGATATCGAGCGTCCGGCGCAAACCGCACGCATCACAGTCCACACGGCACGCCCAGGTATCGTGATTGGCAAGAAAGGCGAGGACGTGGAGCGGCTGCGCAAAGATTTGACCCAGATGATGGGCATGCCAGTACACGTCAATGTGGAAGAAATTCGCAAACCAGAACTTGATGCCTTACTGGTTGCGCAGAACGTAGCCCAGCAACTCGAGCGCCGGGTGCAGTTTCGCCGCGCCATGCGTCGAGTGATTCAGAATGCCATGCGTCTGGGAGCTGAAGGTATCAAGGTACGCGTCGCCGGTCGTTTGGGTGGTGCAGAGATTGCTCGCTCTGAGGTGTACGCCGAAGGTCGAGTGCCACTGCACACACTTCGCGCTGATATCGACTATGCCACCTGGGAAGCGCAAACCACTTACGGAATCCTTGGCATCAAAGTATGGGTGTTTAAGGGCGAGATTATCGGTAACGAAGAAGAGGCTGCCGCGACACCCGCGTAGGCTCAATTGAAGTAGAACGAGATAAGTAGATGCTGCAACCGAAAAGAACCAAGTTCCGCAAGCAAATGAAGGGCCGCAACCGCGGACTTGCATTGCGCGGCAGCAAAGTAAGTTTCGGCGAATATGGTCTGAAGGCTGTTAGTCGTGGTCGACTGACTGCTCGTCAGATTGAGGCCGGGCGTCGTGCCATGACACGTCGTATCAAGCGTGGCGGTAAAATCTGGATCAGGGTTTTTCCAGACAAGCCAATCACCAAGAAGCCGCTTGAGGTTCGTCAGGGTAAGGGTAAGGGCGCCGTTGAATATTGGGTAGCGTTGATTCAGCCCGGCCGCATTCTCTATGAGATGCAGGGTGTTGATGAAGATACGGCCCGAGAGGCCCTGACGTTAGCTGCGGCGAAGCTGCCGTTTGCGACCACGTTTGTTAAACGGACGGTGATGTAGATGAACGGTGCGGAATTACGCGAGAAATCGCCAGCTGAACTCCAGGAAGAACTGATGCGCCTGCGCAAAGAACAGTTTTCGTTGCGCATGCAGCGGGCTAGCGGCCAATTGGGTCAATTGCACCTCATGAAAGAAATGCGTCGAGATATCGCTCGCGTCAAAACGATCATGCAAGAGAAGCGCTCATGAACGATGTAGTAAAAAAGCAGAGCAATCCGCGCGTGGTGACTGGCCGTGTTGTCAGTAACAAAGGTAACAAGAGCATCACTGTTGTTGTTGAGCGTCGTGTAAAGCACCCGATTTACGGCAAGTACATTCGCCGTTCAACGAAGTTTCATGCGCACGATGAAAACAACCAGTGCAACATTGGTGATCTGGTGTCGATCGTTGAATGTCGTCCGCTATCAAAGACCAAGACGTTTACGCTGCGCTCAGTTGATGAAGCGGCAGCCGTAGAAGGGGCTAACTAGTGATTCAGACCGAGACAATGCTCGAGATCGCTGACAACAGCGGCGCGCGCAGAGCTCAGTGCATTAAGGTACTGGGTGGTTCGCACCGTCGTTATGCCGGCATCGGCGACATCATCAAAGTAACCGTCAAAGAAGCTATTCCACGTGGCCGAGTCAAGAAAGGCCAGGTGATGAACGCAGTCGTGGTTCGTACTCGTAAGGGTGTGCGTCGGCCTGATGGTTCACTGATTAAGTTTGATACTAACGCTGCGGTTTTGCTTAACGCACAAAACCAACCTGTTGGTACTCGTATTTTTGGCCCTGTTACGCGCGAACTGCGCAACGATAACTTCATGCGCATTATTTCACTTGCGCCGGAAGTTCTCTAACTCGCTTTAGATAGAAGAGCCAGAGAAGAATTATGCAAAAGTTCAAGAAAGACGACGAAGTGATCGTGATTGCGGGGCGCGACAAGGGCAAGCGAGGCTCCGTGCTTAGCGTGATAGAGCCCGATCGCTTGCTGGTAGCCGGTATCAACAACGTCAAGAAGGCAACCCGACCGAACCCGGAAGCGGGAATTCAGGGTGGCATCGTTACCCAGGAAGCGACGATTCATCGCTCCAATGTGGCGTTGTACAACGAAGAGACGGGTAAGGCTGACCGGGTTGGTATTCGGGAAGAAGACGGCAAGCGAGTGCGCTTCTTTAAGTCGACCAACAAGGTTGTAGGTGAGTAGTAATGGCTAATCTGTACGAACTCTACAAAACAGAGCTTCACGGCAAGCTTGCCAAAGAACTCAACATCACCAATCCAATGCAGGTGCCTCGCATTGAAAAAGTTACTCTAAACATGGGTGTTGGTGAGGCTGCTTCAGATCGCAAGGTAATGGACGCAGCGGTTGGCGATATGACACTGATTGCCGGCCAGAAGCCGCAGGTGCGAATGGCGCGTAAGTCAGAAGCCGGGTTTAAGATTCGTGAAGGCTGGCCGGTTGGATGCAAAGTTACTCTGCGTCGCGCCCGTATGTACGAGTTCATCGATCGTTTGGTGGGTATTGCTATTCCACGTATGCGCGACTTTCGGGGCTTAAACCCAAAAGCGTTTGATGGTCGTGGCAACTTCTCGATGGGTGTGAGCGAGCAGATCATCTTCGCCGAGATCGACTACGACAAGATCGACAAAATCCGTGGGATGGACATCACCATCACCACGACCGCCCAATCAAATGAAGAAGCGCTGGCACTGCTGCGAGCCTTCAACTTTCCGTTCAGGAGCTAGCAGATGGCCAAAACATCAATGGTCGAGCGCGAGAAGAAGCGAGCCAAAACCGTTGCCAAGTATGCGAAGAAGCGTGCGGCACTGAAGGCGATTATTCGCGACTTGAGCCTCAGCGAAGAAGAGCGATGGGATGCCCAGGTAGCGCTGCAAAAACAGCCGCGCAATGCGTGCCCGGTGCGCCAACAACGGCGCTGCGGAATTACCGGTCGTCCACATGGCGTTTACCGCAAATTTGGCCTTGGCCGCAACAAACTGCGTGAAGCAGCAATGCGCGGTGATGTGCCAGGCCTCGTTAAGGCGAGCTGGTAAGAAAGGAATACAACAATGAGCATGCAAGATCCAATCGCTGACCTGCTGACCCGAGTACGCAATGCGCAAAGCGCACGTCACGCTTCAGTCACCATGCCGGCTTCGCAAAAGAAGCTCGCCATTTGCAAGGTGCTGCAGGCAGAGGGCTACATCGGTCACGTGTCTGTGTCAGAAGGTGCGAAGAAAGAACTAACTGTAGAGCTGCGTTATCACAATGGTGTACCAGTTATTGAAGAGCTGGATCGGGTAAGTCGTCCTGGTTTGCGTGTTTATAAGGGTAGGGATGAGCTACCTAGCGTACGCGGTGGTCTTGGGGTTGCGATTGTCAGCACTAACCTCGGGCTTATGACGGATCGAGCGGCTCGAGCTCAGGGTGTTGGCGGCGAAGTGCTCTGCACTGTCTTCTAGATCGAATTAAGAGTCAGGCAAATTAGATGTCACGTATAGCAAATAATCCAATTCCGGTGCCTTCAGGAGTCGATATTTCGATTTCCGGCCAGGACCTGAAGATCAAGGGCGGCAAAGGCCAGCTCGCAATGCGCATGCACGACTCGGTCACCCTCAAGCAGGAAGGTGATGAGCTGCAAGTCGCCACGCAGAACAAGGACAAGCAGGCGGTGGCCATTGCCGGCACCACTCGCTCTGTTGTGTTCAACATGGTGCACGGCGTATCGACCGGTTGGGAAAAGAAGCTGACTCTGCAGGGCGTTGGTTATCGTGCCCAGGCTCAGGGTCGCAAGCTTACGTTGCAGCTCGGTTTCTCCCACCCTATTGAATATCAGCTACCGGAAGGAATCGATGCGGCTACGCCAAGCCAAACCGAAGTTGTGATTTCCGGTGCTGACAAGCAGAAAGTTGGGCAGGTGTCCGCAGAGATTCGCGCCTTCCGTCCGCCAGAGCCCTACAAAGGCAAAGGCGTTCGGTACTCAGACGAATACGTACGACGTAAAGAAGCGAAAAAGAAATAAGAGTTGAAGCAGCGCACATGAACTTGAAGACAAAATCCAGACTCAGAAGAGCCCGCCGCGGTCGCATGCACATGCGCGAGTTGGGAGCTACCCGATTGAGTGTCCACCGCACACCTCAGCATATTTATGCGCAGGTATTGTCGGCTGATGGCGGCACTGTTGTGGCCAGTGCTTCAACAGTAGAGAAAAACCTGCGCGCAAGCTCAGGCGGTAACGTTGCAGCAGCCACCAAAGTTGGTGCGCTGATCGCAGAGCGTGCGAAGGCAGCAGGTGTCGAACGGGTTGCGTTCGATCGTTCAGGGTTCAAATACCATGGCCGCGTTAAGGCGTTGGCAGATGCGGCGCGCGAAGGCGGCCTGGAGTTTTAAGGTATGGCATACGCAGACGAAAGCAAAGAAGAAGGCCTGGTCGAGAAACTTGTGCAGGTAAACCGCGTGGCCAAGGTGGTCAAGGGCGGTCGTATCTTCGGTTTTACCGCGCTGACAGTTGTTGGCGATGGCAATGGTCGAGTGGGCTTCGGTCGCGGTAAGGCCCGTGAAGTGCCTTTGGCGATTCAAAAAGCCATGGAGGCGGCGCGCCGCAACATGGTTGATGTTGATTTGAACGGCAATACCATCTGGTACCAGACCCGCGAGCGTCACGGTTCTTCCACCGTGTTTATGGCGCCCGCCTCTGAAGGTACTGGTGTTATTGCAGGTGGCACGATGCGTGCGGTTCTTGAGGCGGCCGGTGTGCAAAACGTACTGGCCAAGTGTTATGGCTCTACCAATCCGGTAAACGTCGTACGCGCAACTTTCGCGGCGCTAACAAGCATTCGCTCACCAGGTTCGGTGGCGGAAAAGCGCGGCAAGTCGATCGAAGAGATCACTGCTTAAGCCAATAGGTTTAGCAGTCAGGAGTAGCAGATGAGCGGCAAAATTAAAGTGACCCAGGTAAAGAGCGCCAATGGTCGACTGAAGAATCACAAAGCCTGTGTTGCGGGCCTTGGGTTGCGTCGCATCGGCCATACGGTTGAGGTCATCGACACGCCCTCGAACCGGGGCATGATCAATAAGGTGTCTTACATGGTGCGGGTAGAAGAAAGCTCATGAATTTGAATGATATTTCGCCGGCTCCCGGCAGCCACAAGACCAAGAAGCGCGTTGGTCGTGGTCAAAGTAGTGGTTGGGGCAAAACATCCGCCCGCGGCCAAAAAGGTCAGAAGGCTCGTTCAGGCGGCGGTGTTAAGCCCGGTTTTGAGGGTGGTCAGATGCCCATGCAGCGACGCGTACCGAAGTTCGGTTTTCGTTCGCGCGTTGGTTTGTCTACCGCTGAAGTCCGCCTCGGCGAACTGAAGAAGGTTAAGGGTGACGAGATAAGCCTCGAATCATTGCAGGCAGCAAACCTGGTGACGCGCAGCATTAAGCGAGTGCGCATCATGCTGTCAGGCGAGATAGCCCGTGCAGTGACCGTTAAAGGTGACAAGGGCACGATCAAATTAACCAAAGGTGCAGCTTCGGCCATTCAAGCGGCAGGCGGTACGGTACAAGACTAATGGCACGTAATCCCGGACAACTGGCAGGCGTACAGGCGGGGCTCTCTGAGCTGCGCAGCCGCCTGCTGTTCGTGTTTATTGCCTTGCTCGTTTATCGGGTGGGCACGCACATTCCTATTCCGGGAATAAACCCTGATCGTCTGGCTGCGTTGTTTTCGCAGCAGCAAGGCGGACTGCTCGACATGTTCAATATGTTTTCGGGTGGTGCGCTTGAACGTATGAGTATTCTGGCGTTGGGGCCGATGCCTTACATCACTTCCAGCATCATCATGAACCTGATGCAGATGATGCACCCGACACTAAAAGAGCTGCGCAAAGATGGCGAAGCAGGTCGACGTAAAATCACTCAGTACACGCGCTACGGCACCTTGCTTATTGCGTTAGTGCAAGGCAGTGCACTCACTGTCACCCTGGCTAATCAGAATCTCGCCTTCAATCCTGATTTTCTGTTCTATTTTGTGGGCATAACCACCGTTGTAGTGGGTGCACTCTTTGTTATGTGGTTGGGTGAGCAGATTACCGAGCGTGGTGTGGGCAATGGTATTTCGCTGCTCATATTCTGCGGCATCGTTGCGAGTTTCCCCGCGGCTATCGGGCAGGCGTTTGAAGCCGCTCGGCAGGGCGATATCAACATCATCGCACTGATTGTAGTGGGTGTACTGGCGGTACTGTTGATCTGGGGTGTGGTCTACGTTGAGCGAGGCCAACGCCGAATTACGGTGAACTACGCCAAGCGGCAGCAAGGCCGACGAATGGTGCAGGGGCAATCAACCCACCTGCCGCTCAAGGTCAATATGGCGGGTGTTATTCCTGCGATCTTCGCTTCCAGCCTGTTGCTGGCGCCGGCATCTATTGCGCAGTGGTTCGGGCAAAGCCCGGGTGCGAGCTGGCTGCAGGATTTGGCCCTGGTATTGTCGCCCGGTCAGCCGCTCTACATTCTTATGTTTGCGGCCGGAATAATCTTTTTCAGCTTTTTCTATACAGCACTCACATACGATCCCAAGGATGTGGCTGACAACCTGAAAAAGCAGGGTGCCTTTGTACCGGGTATTCGCCCCGGTCAGCAAACCGCCAAATACATTGATGACGTTATCACCCGGTTGACCACCTTTGGTTCGGTGTACGTTGCGTTGGTTTGTTTGCTGCCATTGTTTATGTCGGCGTACTTCAACACGCCGGTGCAGCTGGGTGGAACGGCATTGCTCATTATTGTTGTTGTGGCGATGGACTTTATGGCGCAAGTGCAGTCGCACCTGATGTCCAGCCAGTACGCCAAACTGATGGAAAAATCGAATTTAAAGGGTTACAGCAAAAATCCAGGCAGATAGCCCTGGGTTTAGCGTAAGAACAGAGGTAGTCATGAAAGTACGAGCGTCAGTTAAGAAGATGTGTCGCAACTGCAAAGTCGTCCGCCGTAATGGTGTTGTTCGAGTTATTTGTCCCACTGAACCGCGCCACAAGCAGCGACAAGGTTAGGCCAGGTTAGGGTAAAAGGAGTCCAGATTTATGGCGCGTATCGCCGGAATAAACGTCCCCGATAACAAGCACGCGGTCATCTCGTTGACCTACATCTTTGGCATTGGTCGCACTACTGCATCCAAGCTGTGCGATGAGGCGGGTGTTAAAAAAGACAGCAAGATCGGCGAACTGTCAGAAGCGGATCTTGACGCGCTGCGAAACGAGATCAGCAAAATGACGGTAGAAGGTGACCTTCGCCGTGAGTTAAACATGAATATCAAGCGTCTCATGGACCTGGGCTGTTACCGCGGCATTCGTCATCGCCGTGGTTTACCAGTTCATGGCCAACGTACACGCACTAATGCGCGCACGCGGAAGGGTCCGCGTCGTCCGATCAGGAAATAGAGCATGGCCGAGAAGAAAAAAGCCAAGCGTACCGTGACCGATGGCGTAGCCCACGTGCACGCGTCGTTCAACAACACCATCATCACAATCAGTGACCGCCAGGGTAATGTTTTGTGCTGGGCGACATCAGGCGGCTCTGGCTTCCGTGGCTCGCGTAAAAGCACACCGTTTGCTGCTCAGGTTGCCTCCGAGCGCTGCGGCACGGCTGCACTCGACTTCGGTATGAAGAGTGTTGATGTACTGGTTAAGGGTCCTGGCCCTGGTCGTGAATCGGCGGTTCGAGCATTGAACAATGCCGGTCTGCGGATCAACAGTATTTCTGACGTTACCCCTATTCCTCACAACGGTTGTCGCCCTCCAAAGCGGCGCCGCGTGTAGATCGGAGAGAAGAACTATGGCTCGTTACCTCGGACCAAAACTGAAACTGTCGCGTCGCGAAGGCACAGACCTGTTTCTGAAGAGCGGTGTTCGTCCGCTCGACAGCAAATGTCGTGCGGATATGCCTCCCGGACAGCACGGTGCACGTCGTGTGCGTCTCACTGACTACGCGATTCAGCTCCGTGAAAAGCAGAAAGTTAAGCGTTTTTACGGCGTGCTGGAGAAGCAGTTTCGCAACTATTACAAGAAGGCAGATCGGCAGAAGGGCGCTACGGGTGAAAACCTGTTGATGTTGCTCGAAAGCCGTCTCGATAATGTTGTGTATCGCATTGGTTACGGGTCTACCCGTGCCGAATCCCGGCAACTGGTATCGCACAAGGCGATTCTGGTGAATGGCGGCGTCGTCAATATTGCGTCTTATCAGGTTAAGCCGGAAGACGTAATCACTGTTGCCGAAAAGTCCAAGGCGCAGTTGCGTATTAAGTCAGCGCTAGAGCTGGCGGCACAACGTTCACCCGTTGAGTGGGTTGACGTTGACGCAACAAAATTGGAAGGCGTGTTTAAGCGGCTTCCCGATCGTGCTGAATTGCCCAGCGAGATCAACGAAAACCTGATCGTGGAACTGTACTCGAAGTAATTCGAATTCTGTTTCTACGAGGACCGCTAACCAAAAGGTTAGCGGTGACATGATTAAGTACCGTGGTAAACACGGAGGAGAGTTTAGAAATGGCACAATCGGCATCCGACTTCTTGACCCCGCGACACATCGATGTCCAGGAGATCAGCCCGGTGCGCGCGCGCGTTGTGCTGGAGCCGCTTGAGCGCGGCTTTGGTCACACCCTGGGTAACACTCTGCGCCGCATTCTGCTTTCTTCCATGCCTGGCTGCGCTATCTCTGAAGTGCAGATCGAAGGTGTGCTGCACGAATACAGCACGATGGAAGGTGTGCAGGAAGACGTTATCGATATCCTGCTTAACCTGAAAGGCATCGCGATTCACCTGCACAATCAAGACGAGGCCGTTATTTCACTGACTCGGGACGGTTCTGGTCCGGTGACAGCTGGTGATTTCCAGTTGACCCAAGACGTTGAGATCGCAAACGCCGATCACGTGATTTGTAACCTCAACGAGAACGGCGCCATTCGCATGGAAGTGCGAGTTACTCGTGGCAGGGGCTATCAGCCAGTAGAAAGCCGCCCTGAAGACGAAGACGAATCCCGCCCGATTGGCGTGCTGCGTCTGGATGCCACTTACAGCCCAATGCGCAAAGTGTCTTACTCTGTTGAGAGCGCGCGTGTTGAGCAGCGCACCGACCTGGATAAGCTGGTTCTAGAGCTTGAAACCAATGGCGTTATTGACCCGGAAGAGGCGATTCGTCGTGCAGCTACCATCCTGCAGCAACAGTTGGCTGTGTTCGTCGACCTGGAAAGCGAAGGCGAGCCAGAGTCTGAAGAAAAAGAAGACGAGATCGATCCTATTCTGCTGCGGCCGGTAGACGATCTGGAACTAACGGTACGTTCAGCGAACTGTCTGAAAGCCGAAAACATTTACTTCATTGGCGATCTGATTCAGCGTACCGAAGTAGAACTTTTGAAAACGCCAAACCTTGGCAAGAAGTCGCTTACCGAGATCAAGGACGTGCTTGCCTCGCGCGGACTTTCCTTGGGCATGCGGCTTGAAAATTGGCCGCCAGCTAGCCTGCGCGGCGATCACAAGGTTGCTTAGGTCGATAAGACCAAGCTCCCTATAAGATATAAGACGATCACCGAAGGACGTTAGCGATGCGACACCGAAAGAGCGGGCGCCAACTTAACCGCAATGCCAGCCACCGTCATGCCATGTTCCGCAACATGGCAACCTCGCTGCTTGAGCACGAAATCATTAAGACAACGCTGCCAAAGGCGAAAGAGTTGCGGCGGGTGGCCGAGCCCTTGATCACGCTTGCGAAAGAAGACACCGTTGCGAATCGACGCCTTGCGTTTGACCGCACCCGGTCGAAGGCGGTTGTGGGCAAACTGTTTACAGAGATTGGCCCGCGCTATGCACAACGCCCCGGTGGCTACACGCGCATCATGAAGTGTGGTAACCGCCCTGGTGACCAGGCGCCAATGGCGTACATCGAGCTGGTGGATCGCCCGATTCCTGAAGAGATTGATGAAGATTTCGAAGACGAATCAGAAGAAGAGTTGGTAGAGCAGGAATAGACTCCTTCTAAACAGCTCCATTCTTAAACCGGGCAATAGCCCGGTTTTTTTTGGTTGCGATTTAGCTGGACGGGGTCTGGTAAACTGACGGCATTCAATAAGAGACTGCCTAAGATTATGACCACACCGAGCTTTCACCCCCCGCAACGCACCTTAATGGGCCCTGGCCCTTCTGATGTTAACCCGCGCGTGCTGGCGGCGATGGCTCGGCCGACAATTGGGCACCTGGACCCCCAGTTTGTCCGCATGATGGACGAGATCAAGGAGCTGCTGCAGTACGCGTTTAAAACCCGCAACGAGTTAACGCTGCCAATCTCGGCCCCAGGCTCGGCAGGCATGGAAACCTGTTTTGCGAACCTGGTGCAACCTGGCGACAAGGTGTTGGTGTGCATTAACGGTGTGTTTGGCAACCGCATGGTGGAGAACGTCACACGCATGGGTGGTGAGGCTATTACGGTCAACAACCCCTGGGGTACCCCTGTTGATGTGAGCCAGGTGGAGGAGACGCTAAAAGCGAACCCGGAAATTCGCATTCTGGCGTTTGTGCACGCAGAAACCTCCACGGGTGTGCTCAGTGATGCACAGGCGCTGTGTAAGCTGGCCCAGGAGCACAACGCGCTGTCTATAGTAGACACGGTAACGTCGCTTGCCGGTGTGGAGCTGCAAGTGGATGAGTGGGGCTGTGACGCCGTGTATTCTGGCTCGCAGAAGTGTTTATCTTGTCCGCCGGGCATCTCGCCGATCACAATGAGTGAGAAAGCGGTTGCCGCAATTCAGGCGCGTAACACACCTATTCAAAGCTGGTTTCAGGATTTGTCTCTGGTGATGGGTTATTGGGGAGGTGGTGCCAAACGCGCTTACCACCACACCGCACCAGTGAATGCGCTCTACGGCTTGCACGAGTCGCTGGTGATGCTGCAAGAAGAAGGCATTGAGAACTCCTGGCAACGCCATGCAGATATGCACGGTTTATTGCGGGACGGTTCTGAAGCCATGGGGCTTAATTTTTTGGTAGAAGAGTCGTGTCGTTTACCGCAGCTCAACAGCATCTCTATTCCTGATGGCGTCGACGAGGCTGCCGTAAGGGCGCAACTGCTCAATGATTATGATCTCGAAATAGGTGCGGGTCTTGGCGAGCTTGCTGGCAAAGTGTGGCGGGTCGGCTTGATGGGCCAGGCAGCCAAGGCAACCAACGTACGGCTGTTTTTGGATGCAATGGGCACAGCCCTCGGGGACTAGCGATGAGCCTCGATAATTCGAGTTTCGAATCTGACACCGATCAACTGCTGATTGAGGTCGCAGGCAAAGTCGCGGTAATTACGCTGAATCGACCCGAAGCTCGGAATGCATTGTCTCCAGAACTAACGGGGGCGCTGCGCAAGGCGATTGCGTGGGCCGCCCAATCCCCTGACATAGGTGCGTTGTTGCTAACTGGTGCGGGCTCGGCGTTCTGTTCGGGTGGCGATGTCAAGGCAATGGGTAAGCGCTCGACGAGCGCGGCGAAAGCCAAGCCACCCAGCTTCGAAGATCAATACCAGGAAATGCGCGCGCGGCACCACGAGATTGCCGGTGCGTTACACAAAATGCGCAAGCCAACACTGGCTGTGCTGCCTGGCCCCGCGGCAGGTGCCGGGATGTCGATTGCGCTGAGCTGCGACATGCGATTTGCGTCTACTAATGCATTTTTAAGCACGGCATACGCGCGTATCGGTGTAAGTGGCGACTACGGTATGGCCTGGTTGTTAACGCGTGTTGTTGGCCCGGCGCGGGCCCGCCAACTGTTGCTGACCTCCGAGCGGGTCTCTGCTCAGCGGGCATATGAGATCGGCCTGGTCACCGAGGTGGTAGCAGAGGGTGAGTTGCAGGCGGCAGCGCTAGAGTATGCCGCGCAACTGGCGAGTGGTCCGCAGGTTGCTTACGGTTACATCAAAGACAATATTGATGATGCGCTAACCATCGACCACGCGACTGCCATTGATCGCGAGGTAGATCGGTTTCTGAAAACCCGATCGACTAACGATCACAGGGAAGCGGTGAAGGCCTTTGCCGAAAAACGTCAACCCGTGTTTGAGGGTAAGTAGCGCTCTTTAACTGCTTTCAATAAGAGCCAGCACTCTCGGTGGCGACAGCGGCAACTCTTCAACGTTTTTACCGATTGCGTTTCCAACCGCCGTAGCCACTGCAGCCAGCGGGGCAATGATCGGAGTTTCGCCGACGCCCCGCACACCAAAGGGATGGGTAACGTTCGGCACCTCAACAATCTGCGTATCGATCATTGGTAGATCAGAGGCGACAGGAACCCGGTAGTCGAGAAATCCTGGGTTAAGCTGCACACCTTTCTCATCGAATAAATACTCCTCGTTTAGTGCCCAGCCAATACCTTGCGCTGCGCCGCCCTGCATCTGCCCTTCAACGTAGTCGGGATGTATCGCGCGACCGGCGTCCTGAATGGCGGTGAAGCTAAGCACGGTGGTGCTGCCTGTGTCCGGGTCAACTTCGACATCGCAGAAGTTGACGGCGAAGGAGGGGCCGGGGCCCTGCGCGTTTAGTGACGCGCGTGCCGAAATGGGTCCGCCGGTTTTGGGGAAAGCCCTGGCAATCTTTGCGAGCTTTAGCGGTTCGAGTTCTTCGTTAACCCCCGGCAGTGGCCGGACTTCGCCGTCTACCCACTCTACTTGATCTTCTTCGATACCCCAGGTCTTTGCCGCGCGCGCTTTAAGTTGTTGCACAACATCCTTGCAGGCATTGATAACCGCCATGCCGGTGGCAAAGGTGGTGCGGCTACCACCTGTGGTGTTGCAGAACCCGGTGCTGTCGGTGTCACCTACGCGCACCCGAATGCGCTCGTAAGGCAGCTGCATGGTTTCTGCGGCCATCATGGCCATAGACGCCCGACTGCCACCGATGTCGGGGCTGCCCTCCACAATTTTGATCATGCCCGACTCGGCCACGTGTACTTCTGCGCTTGAGTTATTGCCCGCGTTAAACCAGAACCCGGTAGCGATGCCGCGGCCCTGATTGGCGGCGAGTGCTTTGTTGTAGTTGGGATGGGCTTTGGCCGCCTCCAGACAGGCTTTTAAGCCAATCGCCCCAAACTTCGGACCATAGGCCGCACGGCTACCTTCGCTGGCGGCGTTCTTGATACGTAGATCGATAGGGTCCATGTTGAGTTTCGTGGCTAGCTCATTCACCACCGACTCGCCTGCGAACATTGATTGTGGCGCACCCGGTGCGCGATAAGCGGCAACTCTGGGTTTGTTGGAAACCACTTCAAAGCCTTCAACGTGCAGGTTTTCGACATCGTAAGGTGCAAAGATGCACATGCCGCCTGCACCCACCGGGCTGCCGGGAAAGGCGCCGGACTCATAAAGCAGCTTTGCCGACATGGCGGTGATGGTGCCGTCTTTGGTGGCGCCAATTTTTACGGTGTTAACAGTGCCTGGCGCCGGGCCCGTGGCGCGAAACACTTCCTCGCGGCTCATCACCATCTTTACGGGTTTACCGCAGCGCTGCGACAGCTTGATGGCCAATGGCTCGAGGTACACCGTGGTTTTGCCGCCAAAGCCACCACCAATTTCGGTGGCAATAACCCGGATGTCGCCCGAGTCCCAACCCAGCGCCAATGCGGCAATGTCGCGTATGCCGAAGTGCCCCTGGGTAGAACACCAGAGCTGGGCCTGGCCATCTTCCGTCGCACTCGCGACACAGGCGTGCGGTTCGATGTAGCCCTGATGCACCATGGGTGTGGTGAAGGTGCGTTCGACAACGACGTCGGCAGCGGCGAACCCTGCCTCAATATCGCCGCGGCTCAACGCAGTGCGTTGGGAGATGTTGGAAGGTTTGGTGGGCTGTTCGGGGAGCCCCTGGGTAAACATGTCGTCGTGCAGCACCGGGGCGTCGGGCTGCATGGCGTCCAGCAGGTCAATCACCGGTGTAAGTTCTTCCCAACTCACCTCCACAGCAGCGGCGGCACGCTTTGCCAGCGCCGCAGAGGTGGCTGCAACGGCTGCCACCGGATGCCCGTGATAAAGCACCTTGCTGGTGGCCAGTATGTTCTCGGTAAACCGCTTGCGGCCGGCGCTGAAGCCGCTGCGATCCGGGAAGTCGGCTGCGGTAATAACCGCCAGCACGCCAGGCATCGCCAGTGCTGCGCTTGGGTCAATCGACGTGAATTTGGCGTGGGCGAAAGGGCTGCGAACCACAGCCCCATGCACCATGCCGGCTAGCTGCTTGTCTGCGCCATAATCGGCCCGGCCGGTGACCTTCTCGACACCGTCAGGCCGGATCGGCCTAGTACCTACAAGTTTGAACTCTGTCGCGTCATTCATGCCAACTCTCTCCAGATAGCTTGTTGTTTACCAGCCCTACAGAGTAAGCAAAATTGCGGATAGGGTCAGGATTCTTTTGCCCCCAACAAGGTATGCTTCGCCGCGTGAATACTATCGAAGCAATTATCCTCGGCATTGTTCAGGGACTCACCGAGTTCCTGCCCGTTTCCAGCTCCGGCCATCTCGTTATGGCCCAGTCCCTGATGGGGGTGGCGCCCGATGGCGGCATCGTGTTCGAAGTGGCTGTCCACGTCGCCACGCTGGTCGCGATTCTGCTGTATTACCACAAGCGGGTCAGCGGTTTGACGGTGGGTGCAGTTACCGGGGACGCCGACGCCTGGCGCTATATTGGCAAGCTGGCGGTGGCTACCTTGCCTGCCATTGTGGTCGCGCTGCTGCTGAAAGACTTTATCGAGCACCAGTTCAATGCACCTGCTGTTGCCGGCACCCTGTTGCTGATCACGGGCTGCATTGTCTGGACCACACGCTACACCATCACCAAGGGTGAAGCAGAGGAACCGACCTGGATGCACGCCCTGATCATTGGCTGCGCCCAGGCCTTTGCAATATTGCCGGGCATTACCCGCAGTGGCACTACGCTTGCAACGGCAATGGCGCTTGGCATGGCGCCACTGGCGGCGGCCGAGTTCTCTTTTATGATGGGTGTTATTGCGATGGCCGGAGCAGCGGTGTTGCTGCTACCAGACATCACCGCCGCATCACCGGAAATGATTGCCAACATTTGGGCCGGTGGCGCAGCCGCGCTGGTGAGTGGCCTGGCCGCACTCGTTGCCTTTGTGTGGTTGCTTAAGTCGCAGCGCTTCTATGTGTTTGCGTGGTACGCCTGGGCAGCGGGTGCTGGGTTTTTGGTTTGGTTGGGTGTGTCCTAACCCCCGCTAGTAACTCCTACCGAGCGAGCATCGGTTTCAGAAATTTGCCCGTGTGTGATCCGCGCTTCTTCGCAACCTGCTCTGGCGTGCCCGTGGCAATAATCTGCCCGCCGCCGGCGCCCCCCTCCGGGCCCAGATCAACAATCCAGTCTGCCGTTTTGATCACATCCAGGTTGTGCTCGATCACCACCACGGTGTTGCCCTGATCGCGCAGGCGATGCAGCACTTCGAGTAGCTGGGCAATGTCGTGGAAGTGCAGACCGGTTGTTGGCTCGTCGAGGATGTACAGCGTTTTTCCGGTATCACGCTTTGAGAGCTCGCGTGACAGTTTGATGCGTTGTGCCTCACCGCCAGACAACGTGGTGGCGCTCTGACCCAAACGAATGTAGCTCAGGCCCACGTCCATCAGCGTTTGCAGTTTGCGCGCTAGCATGGGAACGGCATTGAAGAAGTCGAGCGCGTCTTCCACCGTCATGTTCAACACTTCATTAATGTTCTTGTCTTTGTATTTAACTTCCAGCGTTTCGCGGTTATAGCGCTTGCCCTTACAGGTGTCGCACGGCACGTATATGTCTGGCAGAAAATGCATCTCTACTTTGATAACACCGTCGCCCTGACAGGCTTCGCAGCGACCGCCCTTTACGTTGAAGCTAAAGCGGCCGGGTTTGTAGCCACGGGTGCGGGCCTCAGGCGTTTGCGCAAACAGCTCACGCATGGGTGTGAATAGGCCGGTGTAGGTGGCAGGGTTGGAACGTGGCGTGCGACCGATTGGGCTTTGGTCGATGTCGACTACCTTATCGACCAGCTTCAGACCGTCAACGGATTCGTGCTCAGCCGAGGTTGCCGTGGAGTTTCTGTTTAGAGCTCGGGCAGCAAGGGGGTAGAGCGTTTGGTTAATCAGTGTGGATTTGCCG
The DNA here is from genome assembly GCA_964611345.1 of uncultured Pseudomonadales bacterium. Taxonomy (GTDB): domain Bacteria; phylum Pseudomonadota; class Gammaproteobacteria; order Pseudomonadales; family Azotimanducaceae; genus JALZVT01. The sequence continues at coordinate 8,737 of CAZSYU010000046.1, read as the reverse complement.
GACCCTGATACACCGGTGACACAGGTCAGCAAGCCTGTGGGTATGGCGAGCGACACGTTTTGCAGGTTGTTACCGGTTGCGCCGGTGATGGTGATGGTTTTATCGGCATCGAACGTGCCGCGCTTCTTTGGTACTTCAATCGCTTTCTTACCGGACAAATACTGGCCGGTTAACGAATTTTTTGCACGCAAGATGTTGGTGACCTTGCCCTCCGCAACAATCTCGCCTCCGTGTACGCCAGCGCCTGGGCCAATGTCGACCAGGTAATCGGCCTGGCGGATCGCTTCTTCGTCATGCTCAACAACTATGACTGAGTTGCCGAGATCGCGAAGGTGGGTGAGTGTTTTTAGCAGACGCGCATTGTCGCGCTGATGCAACCCAATTGAGGGTTCGTCAAGAATGTACATGACACCCACCAGGCCCGCGCCAATCTGGCTTGCCAGTCGTATGCGTTGAGCTTCGCCCCCAGACAGACTGTCTGCGCTCCGGTCGAGGGTCAGGTAGTTGAGACCCACGTCAACCAGAAACTGCAAACGCGCCTGAATCTCTTTCAGAATTTTGTCGGCGATCTGTTTGCGTTTGCCCTTTAGCTTGAGTTTTTTGAAGTACGTGAGCGTGTCGACAACCGAGTTTTCGGTGACTGCATAGAGTGGCGTATCAGCAATAAAAACGTGACGGGATGCTTCACAAAGTCGTGAGCCCTCGCAGGCTGGGCAAGAGCGCACGGTCAGATATTTCTGTAGGTTTTCGCGCACCATGGTTGAGTCGGTCTCGTGATAGCGCCGCTCCATGTTCGGAATCACACCTTCAAACTTGTGGCGCCGTTGGATGACGTCGCCGCGGTCGTTGGTGTAGCTGAAATCAATGCGGTCGCGGCCGCTGCCGTAAAGTATGGCGTTGGTGTGTTTCTTCTTTAATTTCTTGTAGGGCGTGTCGATATCAAACTTGTAGTGTTCGGCCAGTGATTTGAGCATGTGGAAATAGTAAATGTTGCGTCGATCCCAGCCGCGAATAGCACCCTCGGCCAGCGACATGTCGACGTCCTGAATGACCATATCCGGGTCGAAGTACTGCTTAACGCCTAATCCATCGCAATCGCCACAGGCGCCGGCCGGATTGTTGAACGAGAACATGCGTGGTTCCAGTTCGCTGATGCTGTAACCGCATTCCGGGCAGGCGTAGCGCGCAGAAAAGATCATGTCTTGTGAATCATTTTTGGCGTCGATGAAACTGACTCTGGCCAGGCCGTCGGCCAGTTCGAGGGCGGTCTCAAACGATTCGGCCAGGCGTTGCTGCATGTCAGGTCGAACTTTGAGGCGATCCACTACAGCCTCGATGGTGTGTTTCTTGTTTTTCTCAAGCTCCGGCGGATGATCGAGATCAACCACCAGGCCATCGATGCGCGCGCGAATAAAACCGTTACCCATGAGTTCCTGAAACACATGCAGGTGTTCGCCTTTGCGCTCACTCACCACCGGCGCCAGCACCATGATGCGACTGCCTTCAGGCAGCGCCAGTGCCTGATCTACCATCTGGCTAACGGTCTGGGCGTCCAGCGGCAAATCGTGGGTTGGGCAGCGTGGTTCGCCCACGCGGGCAAACAGCAGGCGCAGGTAGTCGTAGATTTCTGTGATGGTGCCGACCGTAGAACGTGGGTTGTGGCTGGTTGACTTCTGTTCGATGGAGATGGCCGGTGACAGGCCTTCGATGTGATCTACATCGGGCTTTTCCATCATCGACAAAAACTGGCGGGCGTAGGCGGAGAGTGACTCGACGTAACGGCGCTGTCCTTCCGCGTAAAGTGTGTCGAACGCCAGTGACGATTTGCCTGAGCCTGACAGACCGGTGATCACCACCAGCTTGTCCCGTGGCAGGGTCAGATTGATGTCTTTCAGGTTGTGGGTGCGTGCCCCACGTATGTCGATGCTATCCACAGTGTCCTCAAAGTTATTCGACGTCTCTCGGCGACTTCTGCGAGCCGCTGAACCGATCAAAGTACTGGCTGTAGAATGGCGGGGCAAGTGGCACATGCGCGTGAATCAAGACTTAGCCCCGCTGTACTGACAGTGGGGTGTCAGGAGGACTGAAATGGCTGACACAACAACTGCCTATGTCGACAAGCACCCAGACTGGCGAACTCAGCTAATCGCCGCCCGGACAGTGCTGGCCGCGACACCGCTGGTGGCGAGTATCAAGTGGGGTGGTCCCGCCTGGTCGCTCGACGGGCGGGTGCTCATTGGTTTGGCGGCGTATAAGCACCACTGTGCGATCTGGTTTCATCACGGTGTGTTTCTCGCCGACGTGCTCCCGGACAAGGCGCAGCGCCTGCGTAATGCCCAGGACAGCACTCGTGGCATGCGCCAGTGGCGGCTGGAGCGGGGCGATGAACTCGATGTGGCGCTGTTTCGTACCTATGTTGATGCAACTATTGCCAACGAGCAGGCAGGCAAGCGACTTAAACCCAAAGCACCGGCTAGTGGCGCACCCACCCAGGTACCGGAAGAACTGGCGGCGCTGTTGCAGGCTGATACAGCGCTGGCCGAAGCCTTTGCCGGATTAACGCCGGGCCGGCAGCGCGAGTATGTTAATCACGTGGCGTCCGCCAAGCGCGCGGAAACCCGGTCGACACGAGCAGATAAAAGCGCGGCGCTGATTCGGCTGGGTGTTGGTCTGCACGACAAGTATCGGTCGGGTTAACCCAAGGGTCGCCACAGGAATTTGAGTTAATGCAAGCTAAACAGCTGTAAAGCGCACTATGGTGCAATGTTGGTTTAAATGGCCGAGTGCATTTCTCACGGCGATCTCAGCCCGCGCTGTCACTCAAACGGGGTGGCATTGATTTAACTGCCCAGATGCCTGCGCTACACTGCGGACTGAATAACCAAGTCGACAGAGGGCTCTGACAGGCCCCAATCAAGTTCCGCAAGGAATACACAATAGGAAGGCACAGTAGGAAGGCACAATGGCAGGCATTAACAAGGTGATCCTGATCGGCAATCTCGGGCGTGACCCCGAAACCCGTTATATGCAAAACGGCAACGCCGTGACGAACTTCAGCATTGCCACTAGTGAAACCTGGCGCGACAAGTCTTCGAACGAGAAGCAGGAGCGCACGGAGTGGCACAACATTGTGTGCTTCGCGAAGCTGGGTGAAATCGCTGGTGAATATCTGAAGAAAGGATCAAAGGTGTTTATCGAAGGCTCGTTGCGCACCAGCTCCTGGGAAGCCGATGGGGTCAAGAAGTACAAAACCGAAGTGGTCGCGCGCGACATGCAAATGCTCGACAGTCGTGGCATGAGTGGTGGTCAGGGCGCGGGTCAGGCCGGAATGGCGAACGGCGGCTATAACCAGGCACCACAGGGTCAGCCAGCCCAAAGCCCATCTCAGGACGGCGCGGCCATGGTGGCCGATGACGACTTTGACGACGATATTCCGTTCTAAACCACTGGAAATGCCTCTCTTTCCGCTGGGCACCGTGCTGTTTAACGGTGGCCAGCTGCCGCTGCGAATCTTCGAGCCCCGCTACGTCGATATGGTGAGCCATTGCATGAAAACCGCGACGGGGTTTGGGGTGGTACTCATTCGCTCCGGTAGCGAGGTGCGCGCTAGCCGGGAGGAGTCGGGCCCCGATATTTTTCATACGGGCACCGAGGCTCAGATTGAAGACTTCAATGCCCTGGCGGCTGGTGGGCTGGGCATTGTTACCCGGGGTCAGCGCAAGTTACGGGTGCGCTCGAGCCGCCTGCAAGCCGATGGGTTACTCATTGGGCAGGTGGAGTTTCTGCCGGAAGAACCGCAGGCGGCGGTGGATGAACGCTTCGACAGCCTGGTAGAGATACTGCAGGAGCTCATCAAGCACCCCATGATTGAAAAAATGGACCTCGCCTTCGATTTTACCGATGCCCGTTCCGTGGGCTGGAGATTGGCAGAATTGTTGCCTATTGAGCCCGAAATCAAGCAAAGCCTGCTGCAAATGCAATTGCCCAGGGAGCGCCTCGTGGAGTTGCTGCGGATTGTCGAAAAGTTGAAGGGCTAAAGGCACCTGAACCTGTTCGAGAGCCCCCATACCCGGCCCCGGAATGCGTATAATTGGCCCATGATGACAATCGCCCGGACGTTCTTGGTGGCGACAATCTTTGGTGAGATTCTTTACCATTGACTGCGCTCTACGGCGGCACCTTTAATCCGGTGCATGTCGGGCATTTGCACGTCGCGGCTACCGTGGCTGACCGATTGCAGCTTCCTGAGATCAGACTGGTGCTATCAGCACGCCCCCCACACCGTGACCCGGTACCCGTCACGCACCGGCTCCGCATGTTGGAATTGGGGTGTGCGGAAGATGACCGGTTTGTTGCGGATGATCGCGAGGTAGGGCGACCAAAGGCGTCCTACACCGTGGACACGCTGCTTAACCAACGGCGTCGACGCCCGCATGATGCGCTCTTTTGGGTGATTGGCATGGACAGTTTGCTCACACTCCGGTCGTGGTATCAGTGGTGGCGGTTGCTGTCCCTTGCGCATCTGGTCGTTGTGCGACGCCCAGGCTATCCGTTGCAGCTTGATCCGGTGTTACGCGGGATTGTGCAACGGTGCGGGTTTGTGCCACCACCCTGGGCGCGTGGGGCAAACGCCAGACCGCGAGGTGTGGCGGGTAGCGTTGTCATGTTGGAGGAACCCATGTTGGCGGTTTCTGCCAGCGGCATTCGGCATGATCTGCGCGAGCGGCAGGTTGCCCCCAGTGCCACGGCGGTGGTGCCTGCGGTGGCAGAGTACATTGAGCGGCACGGGCTCTACAGAGCGAGTGAAGAATAGAACAATAGATGCAGAACAATTATCTGGAGGCGCCGGTTTGACCGGAAACAACACATCAGCTGAGCAGCAAGCCCAACAGCACAGCAAGCAGCTACTGGAGCAGTTGCTTAGTTCACTCGATGATCTGAAGGCCATCGATGTGCGGTCGATCAACGTTACCAAATTCAGCGACGTGACCGACTGGATGGTGCTTGCCAGTGGCACCTCTAACCGCCACGTTCGCTCGTTGGTGAATCGGGTAGTCGAAGATCTGAAAACAACCGATACGCGACCCATCGGGGTAGAAGGTCGGGAGAGTTCTGAGTGGGTGCTGGTTGATTACGGTGATGTGGTGTTGCACGTCATGCAGGCCGAAACACGTAGCTTCTATGACCTGGAGCGACTCTGGACTGATCTGCCTGCGGAGTCAGGCAAGTGAAAATGCGTCTGTGTGCTATTGGCAAGCGTTTACCTGGCTGGCTCGAAGAAGGCATTGCAGACTATGTGAAGCGGTTGCCGAAGCAAGCATCGCTTGAGGTGCTTGCGCTCAAGGCGAGTAAAAAACCAACAGCAGATGAGGCGCGCTCTGAAGAAGCGGAGCGCTTGCTGGCAAAAATTGAGGGCAGTGACGTTGTGGTGGCGCTTGATGAACGCGGTCAGCAATGGACCACCCGGGATGTTGCGAAGCGCATGGGCAACTGGCGGGATAATGGCCAGTCAGTTGCTTTGCTCATTGGCGGAGCTGACGGGTTGGCGCAGGAGTGTCGTGATCGCGCGGCGCACCTGTGGGGTTTATCTAATCTTACGCTGCCACATGGCGTGGCCCGGTTGCTTGCTGCTGAACAGCTTTATCGGGGTTGGTCGTTGCTAAACAATCACCCGTACCATCGCGAGTAGCCAGTCGCGCCATGAGCAACTACAACCTCAAAGATCGCAGCTACGAACAACGTCAATACACGGCACGGGCAATGGTTGTGTTTTTGCTTGCCGTGTTGGGTGTCATGCTGTTGCTTGGGCGTCTGGTGCAACTGCAAGTGTGGGACCACGAGACCTACACCACCCGGTCAGATCAGAACCGCATTCAGCTGCAGCCTATAGCGCCCATGCGCGGCCTCATCTTTGATCGCAACGGCGTGTTGCTCGCGGACAATCGGCCGGTGTTTGCATTAAACCTTGTGACCGAACGCATCGACGACATGCCCACGCTCCTGGCACAACTCGGCGAGCTCGTTGAGCTGGAAGCCGAAGACCTTGAGGCCTTCGCCAAGCGTAGAAAGCGCAAGCAACGGCCCTATGCGCCTGTGGCATTGCTCTACAACCTGTCAGATGAAGAGGTGGCACGCCTGTCGGTGAATCGCCACAACCTGCCAGGCGTCGAAATTGGCACGCAAATGGTACGCAACTATCCCTATGGCGAACTGTTTGCCCACGCCGTCGGCTCTGTGCGACGCATCAACGAAACAGATATGGCGCGACTTGATCCGATTGCCTACAGCGGTACATCGTTCATTGGCAAACGCGGTGTGGAGCAATTCTACGAAACATCACTACATGGTGAGGTAGGGCGGCAGTTAGTAGAAATCGACGCGCGTGGGCGAATTCGCCAGGTGTTGGAAACCTATCCGGCCGAGCGAGGTCGCAACGTCACGTTGCAACTCGACAGTCGATTGCAGATTGCAGCGCATGCTGCCCTGGGTGAGCGGCGGGGGGCCATAGTTGCTATCGACCCGCGTACCGGGGGAGTGCTCGCCCTCGTAAGCAATCCTTCATATGACCCTAACCCTTTTGTTACCGGCATCAGCACCAAAGCCTATCGGGCGTTGGCGGATGCGCGCGACACGCCATTGTTTAATCGCGCCACCCATGGCCAGTACTCACCCGGTTCCACGTTTAAGCCGGTGGTTGCGTTGGCGGGGCTTGCCAGTGGCGTTACTAGCTGGGCCGAGACGATTCAGGACAAGGGCTTTTTTAAGCTGCCGAACCAGGAGCGCATATACCGCGACTGGAGTTGGAAGAAAAACAACGCCGGTGGGCAAGGCACGGTGGATTTGCGCCGGGCAATTTATCGCTCGTCAAACGTGTATTTCTACGACCTGGCCTCGCGCATGGACATCAACATGTTTGCGCAGTTCGCGGGACAATTTGGGTTTGGTAGCAACACCGCGATAGATATTGCCGATGCGCGTTCAGGTCTGCTGCCTAATCCGGTGTGGAAGCGCGGTATGAAGGGTGAGGTGTGGTACCCCGGTGATACGGTGAATATGAGTATTGGCCAGGGTGATGTGTTGGCGACGCCGTTGCAGCTCGCGACTTACTCTAGCCTGATTGCCAATCGAGGTAAGTGGCTGCGGCCGCGCATGCTGTTGTCCAGTGACGAACCGTTGCAAGAGTTTGATCCCGGTCCAGGTCCAGACCGCGTCGTTGGCCCCAGCTCGTACGATTGGGAAGGTATTGTGAATGCCATGGAAGACGTAGTGCACCGTGGTGATCAGGGTTATGGTCAGAGTGGTACTGCTTACACGCACATTGGCAAGGACATCACGTATCGAATGGCTGGCAAGTCAGGCACCGCGCAGGTGGTAGAAATTCGTCAGGGTGAAGAGTACAGCGCGGAAGAGCTCACCGAGTATCAGCGCAAGCATGCCTGGTTTATAGCCTTTGCGCCGGCTGATGATCCGCAGATTGCGTTGAGTGTACTGGTTGAGAATGGCGGGGGAGGCAGTTCTGTGGCGGCGCCGGTGGCACGGCAGGTCATCGATTCGTACTTGCTGCCAACGTTGGCGGTGCGCTAGAGCGATGGCAGGCGTTAGAGCTCCAGTGCTAGAAAGAGTAGCGGAGGGCATGCGATGAACAATGATTTTGTTCGCTGGATGCCTGATCGAGCGGGGTTAGGTGACGCCCATGTTGTGCCGGGAGCTACCGTCGATCCATTACTGCTTGGTGGATTGCTGCTAATCATCAGCTACGGTCTATTGGTGCTTTACAGTGCAATCGAAAGAGACACTCTCGTGTTGCAGGCGCAGGCGACTCGCATGGGACTTGCCCTGATTGCCATGGTGGTTGCCGCCTATATCTCACCGCTGTTCTATTTACGCTGGGCGCCCTTTATCTATGTTGCGGGCCTGATTATGCTGGTGTTGGTCCTGTTGGTTGGCGTCAGTGCCAAAGGTGCCCAGCGGTGGTTAGAGATTCCAGGAGTAACCCGGTTTCAACCCAGCGAGCTCATGAAGATCGCGGTACCGTTGATGGTAGCCTGGTACCTGCACGACAGACCTTTACCACCAAACGCCAAAACGCTCATTGTTGCGTTCCTTATTACTCTGGTACCCGCCGCTCTCATTGTGCGCCAGCCAGACCTTGGCACGAGTGTGCTGGTTGCAGGTGCTGGCTTATCGGTAATCGTACTTGCTGGTTTGCCCTGGCGACTGGTGATGTTCTCGATTTTAGGACTAGCCATGGCAGCGCCTGGGCTTTGGTATCTGTTGGAGGATTACCAGCGCGGCAGAATACTCACGCTCATTGATCCAGAGAGCGATCCACTCGGAGCAGGCTGGAATACTATTCAGGCAAAAACGGCGATCGGTTCTGGTGGCGTGTTTGGTAAAGGACTGTTCGAAGGTACGCAAAGTCAGCTCGATTTTCTGCCTGAGAGCCAGACCGATTTCATCATTGCGGTGATTGGTGAAGAATTAGGTCTGGTTGGCGTGTTGCTGCTGCTGGCACTTTATCTGGTTGTGATAGCTCGTGGACTATTCATGTCCACCCAGGCGCCCACCACATTTGGGCGCCTGATTGCGGGGGCGCTTACTCTTACTTTTTTTGTTTATGTGTTTGTTAATGTTGCGATGGTGTGCGGGTTGCTACCTATCGTTGGAGTGCCACTGCCGTTGGTAAGTTATGGTGGAACATCTGCGATTACCCTGCTGGCAAGCTTTGGCATAGTGA
>CAZSYU010000045.1:0-28989 GCA_964611345.1 uncultured Pseudomonadales bacterium | reverse complement strand
GTTACCCACATCACTATCGTTTCTGTCACGGTGTATCTGCACCGGTTCTCGGCGCATCGCTCGCTCGAACTGCACCCGGCACTGCAGCACTTCTTTCGCTTCTGGCTGTGGGTCACCACCAGCATGGGCACCCTTGACTGGACCAGTGTGCATCGCAAGCATCACGCGACCTGCGAAACCGAAGACGATCCCCACAGCCCCAAGATCAAAGGGCTTGGCGAGATCTTCTGGAACGGGGTAGCGCACTACAAGGCCGCGATAACCCCCGAGACGCATGAACGCTATGGCAAGGGCTGTCCGGACGATTGGGTTGAGCGCAATGTCTATGCCAAATTTCCGTCGTTGGGTATCGGTCTGATGTTTGTGGTCGACGTCGCGCTGTTTGGTACCTTGGGCATCTCCGTCTGGGCAGTGCAGATGGCCTGGATTCCGTTGTTCGCTGCAGGCGTCATAAACGGCATTGGCCACTCCTGGGGTTATCGCAATTACGAATGCCCCGATGCGGCGACCAATATAGTGCCGCTGGGTCTCATCATTGGAGGCGAAGAACTGCACAACAATCACCACACCTACCCCAATTCGGCCAAGCTGTCGCAGAAGCCCTGGGAGTTTGACCTGGGTTGGGGCTGGATTCGCCTGTTCGAGCTGTTTGGACTGGCGAAGGCACGCTCAACTGGACCCGTGTCGCGCCAGGATCCAGCAAAATCGAGCATCGACATCGATACGGTATGGGCGCTCCTGAATGACCGCTTTCAGGTCATGGCCAAGTACGCTGACGATGTGGTTGCGCCCGCGGTAAAACGGGAATACGAAGCCGCAGACGCCAGCATGCGGCGACTTTTGAAGCGCGGCACCCGCGTGTTATGCCGGGAACCGTCGTTGGTTAATGCAGCAGACAAGGCGCGCATTACCCAGGTCACCGAGCACTCTGATCGCCTAAAGACGCTGTATGAATTGCGTGAGCGCCTGCAGGCTATCTGGGCCAAGCGTGGGGGCAGCAGCGAAGAGCTTCTTGCCGCTTTTAAGCAGTGGTGTCTCGATGCGGAAGCGTCAGGCGAAGAAGCGCTGTGCGACTTTGTGGCCCATATGAAAAGTTACACCATGCCGCAGGCGGCGCTGGCGAGAAGTTAGCCAACCAGCGGCTACATTCGATCCAGAGTGTCGATGCCGAGTAGTTCCAGCCCGCCCTTGAGGATCTGTGCCGTATGAGCACTCAGGGCGAGGCGCGAGGCTTTTTGCTCGCCCTGTGAGCTCAGGATCGGGCAGGCTTCGTAGAATTTCATGAACTTGCTCGCCAGCTCATACAGGTAGGTGCACAGGTAGTGCGGCATGCCTTCTGTAGTGGCCTGTTCAACCACTTCCTGCAAACGTAAACACGCGCTTGCTAGCTGGTGTTCGGCGGGCTCTGTGAGAGCGCTAATGCCCGCGCTTTGCACGGCTTGCGCACTCGTGTCACCGCGCTCGAAGACGCGCTGGATGCGGGCATAGGCGTATTGCAGATAGGGGGCGGTGTTGCCTTCGAAGGCCATCATGGCATCCCAGTCGAACACATAATCGCTGGTGCGGTTCTTTGACAGGTCGGCGTACTTAACGGCACCAATGCCAATGGTTCGACCGGCGACTTTGATGGCGTCGGCGTCGGTGAGTTCACCCCGACCCTGTACTTCAGCACGAGCTCGTTCTTCGGCCTCGTCCAACAGGTCAGCAAGCTTCACCACGCCGCCGGCGCGGGTTTTGAACGGCTTGCCGTCGCGGCCAAGCATGGCGCCAAACGGATAGTGCTCGAGGCTCGACTGTGGCGTGCCAAAGCCAGCGGCCGCGGCTACTGCAAAGATCTGTTTGAAGTGGAAGGCCTGCCGGGCATCGGTGAAGTACATCACGCGATCGGCGGTGAGTGTTTTGCTGCGATGTTCAACGGCGGCGAGATCGGTGGTGGCGTACAGGTAACCGCCATCCGACTTCTGCACGATTACCGGCAGTGGGTCACCGTTCTTGCCTTTAAATTCATCCAAAAAGACGCATTGCGCGCCGTCCGACTCCTGCAGTAAATCCTTGGCTCGCAGGGTCTGGATGATCCCGGGCAAGGCGTCGTTGTAGCTGCTTTCGGCCATCACATCGGCCCGCGTCAGGGTGGTGCCCAGGCGTTCGTAAAGCGCCTGGCAATGGGCTAGTGACAGGTCGATAAACTGCTGCCATAAGGCGCGCACTTCGGGGTCGCCGGCTTGCAAGGCGACTACCGCGAGGCGAGCGCGCTCGGCAAAGTCTGGGTCTGCATCGAAGCGGGCCTTGGCGGCGCGGTAAAATTCCTCGAGGTCGGCCAATACGGTGGCGTCCCCATCCTGCGTGGACTCGAGCTCACGCAGGTAGGTGACCAGCATGCCGAACTGGGTGCCCCAGTCGCCGACATGGTTCTGGCGTATTACGGTATGCCCTAACCCCTCAAGCATGCGCACGGTGGCGTCACCGATTATGGTGCTGCGGATGTGCCCAACATGCATTTCTTTGGCGAGGTTTGGGGCCGAGTAATCGACCACCACGGTTTGCGGCGTCGCACTGGGCGCCAGCAAGGTGCGGCGTTCGTTTAAGCGCGCACTGAGCCAGGCATCGTGCAGGTTGATGTTGAGAAACCCCGGCCCCGCAATTTCGACATCCGCCACGTCAGTCAAATCCAGGTGTTGCAAGACCTGGGTGGCCAGTTCCCGTGGATTGGTTTTCAGGCGTTTGGCCGCACCCATAATACCGTTGGCCTGATAGTCGCCAAACTCTGGTTTGCCAGACACCCTAACCACGCCGGGTGCGCCCTTGGCGCCCGCAGCGGCCAGGGCAGCAGTGACGCGTGCGTCCAGAAACTCACGCAAGTTACCCAGGCTCATGTGCCCAGTCTCCCGGTTGCTCGATTGAGGCTTGCGCGCCTGGGTTGGCTACTCGCCAACCACATCTTCGGCTTGCTGACCCTTGGCGTGATCCGCAACCACATAGTTTACGGTTTGGCCGTCTCGCAGATTAGAGCGGCGCGCTTCGTCAGAGTTACGGATCGAGCGGTGGTGGACAAAAATCTCTTCGCCATTGTCGCGGATAATAAAACCAAAGCCCTTGCTGCGGTTAAACCACTTAACGGTGCCGGTTTCGCGCGGTCCATCGGGAATCACCGCGGGTGCCACGGGCGTTTTGTTGGCAGCAGCTTTGGGGGCGTTTTGTGGCGCCGGCTTGTCCTTTTTGTCGGTCTTGCCAGCGCGGTCATTGCGATTGCGATCGCCTCGATTGCGGCCGCCGCGGCCGGAGGATTGGCGGTTGGTTGATTTTGCCCGCCCGGTTTGGCTGCCGATGCTGGCTGCGGCAGGGGCGGCTGCAGCCAGGCCACTGCGCAGTGCCGACTGGCGGACGTTAAAGAGCGCAACGACTGCCATGCCCAGAAAGCTCAAGACAAACAGGCTTAGTGGGCTTGGTTCAGAAGAGGCGAAAATCAGGGTGTAGAGTGAGGTGACGATGACGGCGACGAGCAAGGCGCTCACGATGGCGGTGAGAAAGTTCTTCATGATGACAACAACGTGGTAGGTGGAGTGGCGAAGCCGCGCATAATAGCAAACGCCGGGCTGCACCTACATAGGCATCTTTATGGCTAGCCGGCGCAAAGCAGCTGGGGATGAGCCCAGCGGATCCAGAAACGGACGGTTGGGGTGACCTGCGTTAGGGCAGGCGAGTTACCGAAATGATCTCTATTGGCTGCTCTGGCGCAGCATGCAGTCCGGCCTGAAGCTTGGTGTCAACGAGCTCGATGCGCTCGGCCGTTGCCATGCCGGCGATCACTTTGCCAAACACCGTGTATCCCGCGCGACCCGCCACAGGGTCGAGGTGAGCGTTGTCGCGCATGTTGATGAAAAACTGGGCATCTGCGGAATCGGGGTCTTCCCGGCGCGCCATCGCCAGTGTGCCGCGCAGGTTCTTTAACCCGTTGGCAGATTCGTTGGGCACAGTGCGAGGCGGATTCTTGTAGGTGAGCTTGGCGTCGTAGCCGCCGGCCTGAATCATGAAGTTGGCGATGACGCGGTGAAAAACGGTGCCATTAAAAAACTCGCTGTCGACCAGCTGCAGGAAGTTGCTCACCGACTTGGGGGCTTCTTCCGGGAACAGCTCGACCACAATGCTGCCCTTGGTGGTTTCGATGCGAACCTTGTAAGGGCCAGCAGGAATGGCTGGGGGCTTGGCGCTGATCGTTTCGGATTCAATTTTCGCGACTTCTTTTACCGTTTCTTTTGCCGGTTCGGGGGCAGCTTCAGGTTTTGCGCCACCAGAATCTGCATGCGCGAGTGACATACAGGCCAGACTCAAAATAACGGCGAAGGCTGCAGCCAGTCGTCGGGTAGGTGGGGTTGTGGGTGCGGGTAGCGAACTGCGGAACGTCATCGAAAACTGACCAAACGTAACCAAGGCACCATGGGGACGCCTTGAGGAGTGAAACAGACCAATACTGGGTGATGCACAGATACTAGCGCGAGGCAGTCGGGGATAGTGTCAAAGTGGTGCTAAAAACCGTAACAAACCAGTAAACAGACAGTCACGTGTTCTTTGCGGCTGCGTTGTTGCCTGCTACGAGAGGCCGGCTTGGGCCAGAACGCGCAGATAGTTCTGGACGGTTGACGAAAGCCCGTCGGCTAGGGCATCGCTGATCAAGGCATGGCCAATAGAGACCTCTGCAAGCTGCGTAACCTGACTAAACAAAGGCAGATTGGTCTGGTCGAGATCGTGACCTGCGTTCAAGCCAAGGCCAATCTTGGCCGCGTGTTCGGCAGCCCTTGCATAGCGCGCAAACTCGGTTTGGGTGTGCTGGGAGTTCTCGCCGTAGCGGGCGAAGGCGCTTGCATAGGGGCCGGTGTAAAGCTCAATGCGGTCACAGCCGCAGTCGAGGGCGGCACTAATTTGGTCGGGCTCGGGGTCCATAAACAAGGACACGCGGGCCCCCAGAGTCTGGAAGCGCCGAATGTGCCGACGCAGCGCAGCGTTATCACCGCGCAGTAAGTCGAAGCCGTGATCAGAGGTGAGCTGGCCATCGCCGTCGGGTACCAGGGTGCACTGGTCTGGCCGGCATTCCTCTATTAGGCTGGCAAAGCCGGGGTAGCCGTTTTTGCGCGCGCGGGTGCCGGGGTTGCCTTCAATATTGTATTCGATACCCGGGAACTGTCGGACGAGCGCGGCCAGTTCACGAGTGTCCTCGGCGGTTATGTGGCGCTGGTCCGGACGCGGGTGCACGGTGATGCCGTGGGCGCCCGCATCGATAATGGTTCTGGCGGCCCCAGTGACACTGGGTCGATTATCGCCGCGGGCGTTGCGCAGCCAGGCGACCTTGTTGACGTTCACGCTCAGGCTGGTCATGACGGGTCTGGCGTGTTCTCAAGATCCAGTGTGGTGTCTTCGTAGCCGGGCTCGGCGGCGTCTGCTGGTTCAGAGATCATGCCGCGCTTGAACATGTAGAACAGGGTGAGGGCAACCGAGGTGAACGTGATCAGCATGCCGCCCACCAGCTTGTAGGTCACCCAGGCATCGAGGCTGAAATTGTAGACCACCACCAGATTGAGGCCGGCGGCGAACAGAAAGCTCGCGATCCAGCCCAGGTTGATCACGCGCCAGGCGCCAGGCTGATCGGTAAGCTGAAGTTCGCTGCTGCCCAACAATTTTTTTAGCACCACCTCGGTGCCGTAGGCGCGCTCAGGGGTTTTGGCGCGTATGTGCGTGCCGATCAACAGTGCGGCGACGGCTGTGTTTACAATGGTTGTTTTCCACTGAATAAACTGTTCATTGCGAAAAAACAGGGTGAGCGAGCCCAGCACCATGCTCGCCCAGAAGATTGCTTTTAGTTCGACACTGATGGGTTTTTTAGTGAGCCATAACAACCCGACTTGCACTGCCACTACGATCATCAGGGCTGCCGTGGCGACGTAGATGTCGGCCAAAACGTAGGCGCCCACAAAGATGATGATCGCCAGAAAGTTCTTTAACTGTTCCAAGGTGTCCGTCCAGGTTGCGGAGCCGACTTGAGCGGCATGCTCAGGTTTGGCTGGTCTGCGATACTACCGCCATGAGTCAGTATTTCGAAATCCATCCCGCCCACCCCCAGCCGCGCCTGATTCGCCAGGCAGCGTCGATTGTTCAGCGTGGGGGCGTTATTGCCTATCCAACCGACTCAAGCTACGCCTTCGGCTGCCATCTCGGTGACAAGTCGGCGCTCGATCGTATGCGCGCATTGCGGCAGTTGTCACGGCGGCATTTGTTAACGCTAATGTGCCGGGATTTATCGGTGATAGCTACCTATGCGCGGGTGGACAACTCCCAATATCGCGCGCTGCGCCACGCCACCCCGGGCCCGTTCACCTTCATCTTGCAGGCGTCCCGCGAAGTGCCTAAACGATTGTTACAGGACAAGCGCAAGACCTTAGGCCTGCGCATACCCGACAACTCGATTGTGCAGGCGTTGTTGCAGGAATTGGGCGAGCCGATGTTGTCGACCAGCGCGCTGTTGCCGGCTGCAACCCGGCCGTTGGTCGACGCGGTGGAGATTCGTGCGCGGCTGGAGAAACAGCTCGACCTGGTGATTGATGGGGGCACCTGTGGGATTACTCCGTCCACGGTGGTTGACCTAACGTTAAGTCCGCCAGGAGTTTTACGCGAAGGGCTGGGTGTCTGGCCGTCATAGCTTTATACTTTGCCGGTGAGTACTCCAACAAATTCCAAAGCTGCCAGCGACCGCAACTCAGAGCAGGCTGCGAAGGCCGCTGATGCTCAAGATGCAGCGAGTAAGGTATCTGAGGCAAATCAAGAGCTTGGAAGTCAACATGAAGGTAGTGTCGATATTTCGTCGCCGATAAACAGTGCGCTGGACGTCGATGATGAGGCGGTGCCAGAGGCCGCCCCTGGCAGTTCGCAAGTAGCGGACGCTGATGTAAGTCTGGCAGATTTGCGCCGTAACGACGGCGCAACGATTGCCCTGGTGGCTGGTGAGGCCGTCACCGAGCTGCCCAAAGATCTCTATATACCGCCCGCCGCGCTTGAGGTTTTCCTCGAAACCTTTGAGGGTCCGCTCGATCTGTTGCTGTATTTAATTCGCCGCCAAAACCTCGATATTCTCGACGTCAGCGTGGCGGAAATTACCGAACAGTACATGGGCTACATCGACCTCATGACCGAGCTGCAACTCGAACTGGTGGGCGAGTACCTGGTGATGGCCGCCATGTTGGCCGAGATTAAATCGCGAATGCTGTTGCCACGCCCCGAGAGTGTGGTGGATGACGAGGATGATCCACGGGCTGAGCTTATCCGCCGCTTACAGCAATACGAGCGCTTTAAGACCGCAGCGGAGAACATTGACGACCTGCCAAGGCTTGAGCGTGACATCGCTATTGCGCGTGCAGAGCGTCCTGAGCTCGTGCGGCAAATAGCCGACCCGGATGTTGATTTGCGCGAACTGTTGGTGGCGCTTGGGCAGGTGTTGCGCAAGGCCGACATGTTTCAAAAGCACGCGGTGCAAATGGAGCCCCTCACGGTTCGCGAACGCATGTCGAACGTGCTCGTGAAACTCCGTGGTGCCGCCGAGTTTGTCTCTTTTGTCGATCTGTTTGATCACACCGAGGGACGCCAGGGAGTGGTAGTCACCTTCCTGGCTGTTCTCGAGCTGGTGCGCGAGAGCATGCTTGATATTGTGCAGAACGAACCCTTCGCACCCATTTACGTCCGTCCCGCAGCCACTGAACTGGAAGGCTCGCAGGATGATCTGGAACTAGCGGCGGGTGATGAACCGGCCTTTGAGACCCCTGAGTAGAGCCATGAGTAGCGACACGAAAAAACCCAGTGCAAAGAAGCGCGGCAAGCAAGCAAGGGGCCGCGGGGTTAAGAAACAGACCATCGATGCAGCGGTTGCAGAACTTGCTGCAGAGTCCGAGGCGCAGGTGCCAGCGGCACAGGATCCCGACGAGGGGCCGCAGTTAAGTGTGGTCCCCACCGAGGTATTGTCCGCGCAGCACATCCGCAACGTTATCGAAGCGGCCTTGTTTGCGGCCGATCAGGCACTGACGCTCGACCGCTTGTTCAAACTCTTTGTGCCGGGTGAACTCGCTGAAGAAGGCGGTCGTGCCCAGGTGCGCGATGCCCTCAAGGAGCTGGCACAGGCCGCCGAGGGTCGCGGCTTCGAACTAAAAAAAGTGGCCTCCGGGTATCGCATGCAGGTGCGCCAAAACTACAGCCCGTGGGTAAGCCGCCTGTGGGAAGAAAAGCCGCCACGCTATACGCGTGCCCTGCTTGAGACCATGGCATTGATCGCTTACAAGCAGCCTGCAACCCGTGGCGACATTGAAGAAGTGCGCGGTGTCGCGGTCAGCTCAAATATCATGCGCACACTGCTCGAGCGCGGCTGGATTCGCGAAGTCGGCCAGCGCGACGTGCCGGGCCGACCTTCTATGTACGCCACCACCAAAGAGTTTCTCGACTACTTCAATCTGAGCTCTCTCGATCAGTTGCCGAGCCTGCCGGAGATCCGCGAGCTGGTGGAGCCCCCGCCACTGCCGGAACCCAGCGCTGATGCCGGTGTGACAGCAGACGCAGAGGCAACAACTGCCGGGCCTGATGCGACCGCGGTGCAGCAGACAACGCCTGAGCCGGTGTTTGCTGACGACGAGATGGTCGTCGTGAGCGAAGAGGCAAGCGCCGAGATCCAGGACAGTGCAGAGAGCCACGACAGCGCGGAGTCAGACGCTTTGCCGAGAGCCGAGCGCCAGGAGTAGGTCGATGGCGAGGTCCTCCGGACCGCCACGGAGTAAAGGCAACAAACAAGGCGAGCGCCGGCCCGGCAAAGGCAGTCCCTGGGCCAATGCCAGATCCAAGTCGGCCGCCGCGCGTGCTCGACGGGAACGAGCAAGGACTTCGGCGCCAGACTCGAGTTCCAACTCCAACTTAGATAACTCCGCTGACTCTCTACTCGGAGTTGCCCAAACTAGGCCTGCAGACCCAGGGCTACCCACCGTCAAATTGCAGAAGTTGCTCGCTGACGCAGGGCTTGGGTCGCGGCGCGAACTTGAGCGCTGGATCGCAGCAGGGCGGATCAGTGTCAACGGCGTGCAGGCGACACTGGGCGACCGGGTGAGTGGTGCTGAGCGCATCGAGGTTGACGGTAAGGCGCTTGGAACTCGAGCGCGCGCCACAGGGTCCCATCCACGGGTGTTGTTGCTCAATAAGGCCGAAGGGGTCATTTGTACGCGGCGCGATCCAGAAGGCCGCAAAACTGTGTTCGCCGACGTCCCCAGTTTGCGCGGTGGCCGCTGGATTAGCGTGGGGCGATTGGACGTCGCAACCACCGGTTTGCTGCTGCTCACCAATGATGGCGAGTTGGCGAACCGCTTAATGCATCCCTCTACCGGATTGGATCGCGAGTACGCGGTGCGTACCGATGTAGTGCTGGAAGACGGGCAGCTTGCCCTGTTGAAGAAAGGTGTGGAGAGCGACGGTGAAACGCTGCGCTTTGCGGACATTCGCTACTTTGATGGACGGGGTGCAAACCACTGGTACCACGCTGTGTTGCTCGAGGGCAAAAACCACGAGGTTCGGCGCCTTTTTGCGAGCGTGGGTGCAGAGGTCAGGCGACTCAAACGGGTGCGCTACGGGCCGGTGGTACTGCCCTCCTGGCTGCGCCGGGGCCAGCGCTTTGAGTTGAACAATGAAGACGTTCTTGCACTGTATAAAACGCTGGGAATGACGGTGCAGCTGCCAGCGGAGCGACCGTCACGACGGGGTGATCGCCGCGGGCTGGCGGATCGTTCGGTGCTCATTCCTTACCCGGAATTGCCGAGCGTAGCCGCGCAACCTCTTAATCAAACAGAGCAGCAAAGAGTGCAAAAAAAGTCTGTGAACAAGCGTACGCGCTCTCCTCGCGTGAAGGGCGGTGCAAAGAGCAGTTCAAAGAGTGGTGCCCAAGCTGGGCGGAACAAAGACTGGCGTAAACGCTAGGTTTTCTCGCCGACCGGCGTCCAGTTCCGTGCATCCAGCGCTTCGCCGTGATGGCTGCGCCCCAGAGCGCTGAACAAATACAGATACAAATCCATATGATCTTCGCAGGTTGGCAATGTCGCCGGATCTTCCGCCGGATAGGCCAGAGCGCGCATAGCCGTTCGGGTGCCGCCCGGGTTTAAACTGTTCACCTTTATGCGTCCGGCGGTTTCGGTTTCGTCGGCGAGCGTTTGCATCATGCCTTCCGTCGCAAACTTGCTGGCGGCGTAGGCCCCCCAATAGGCGCGTCCTTCGCGGCCGACCCCAGAGGAAGTGAATACGACGGTGGCGGCGGCGGACAGGTCAAGCAGTGGCAGCAGGTGGCGAGTCAGTACCGCGGTGGCGGTCACATTAATCGCGAACACGTCTTCCCAGGTTGCTTTTGGGTAGTGCGCCAGGGGCAGCATTTGGCCAAGCGTTGAGGCGTTGTGCAGCAGACCATCGAGATGCCCAAAGCTATCCTGAATGGAATCGGCCAGGGCCATGGCATTTTCTTCGGCCAGATAACGCAGGTCGGCCGGCACGATGACCGGGTTGGTGTTGGTGTTGTTGCTAATGTCATCGAACACCGCCTCAAGCTTCTCGCGGGTTCTGCCCAGCAGGACAACGTGCGCACCAAAGCGGGCAAAGGTCTTGGCGGCGGCGCGGCCAATGCCGTCGCCTGCGCCCGTCACCAGAATCACCTTGTCGTGTAGAGCATCATCGGGCGGCGCTATTTTCCAGTTCTCGCGAGCAAGGGTAAGCGCGGGGTACCAGTCGCTGCCGGTCGGCGTGGGTGCGGTCATAGATTGGGCCGGTTCAGGGTTTGTGGGCGTGCATGATGTAGTTCACCTGGACGTTGTCGGTAGTGCCGGCTGCGCGGGTGAACGGGTTGTAGCGCATGCCGGTGATGTCGCGCACTTCGAGCCCCGCGTTGCGGGCATGCTTCGACAATTCGGAAGGCTTGATAAAACGGTCCCAGTCGTGGGTGCCGCGCGGCAAAATATTCATGATGTATTCGGCGCCCAGAATCGCCAGGGCGTACGCCGCAGCCGTGCGATTGATGGTGGCGAATACCAATTCGCCGCCCGGTTTGGCAAGGTCTGCGCAGGCTTGTACGGTAGAGCCAACATCGGGCACGTGTTCGAGCACTTCGAGGCAGGCCACAAGATCAAACGCCGCTGGCGTTTTTGCGCATTGTTCCTCAGCGGTGATCTGTTGATAGTCGACCACGTTACCGCTTTCAAGCGCGTGCAGCTTTGCAACGGTGAGCGGACCAGGAGCCATATCAATGCCGGTTACCGTGGCCCCACGGGCGGCCAGCGCGTCGGTCAAAATGCCACCCCCACAGCCAACTTCGATCACGTCAGCGCGGGTCAGATCAACGCGCTCGGCGATGTAGTTTGCGCGCACGGGATTGATATCGTGGAGTGGTTTGAATTCACCCTCGGTGTCCCACCAGCGGGACGCCAGAGCCTCAAATTTGGCAACCTCAGCAGGGTCTACATTAATTTGCTCGGTCATCACGCAAGTATACGGTAAGTCTGCCCGATCACCGCTTTAAAGCACGGAAAAAGCAGTTTTTAGTGGGGCTTTTATGGTAAAATTTGGCGTTAATTTGCAGCCTTGCCTGGGATGCTCTGGGCGCTGTTTACAGCCATGCAGAAGCATCCTTCAGCCAACACTTTAGCCCATACTTTAGCCAAGAGAATTATGCTAAAAAAACTCCCAATCACTGTCTTTATTCGCCCGGCTCTGCTTGCAATAGCAAGTGCAACTGGCGCTCAGGAGCACAGATCTGATGTCTGAGATTGAAGACGATCAGTTGCCTCCTGAAGAAGGTGGTTCTGGCGGTTCCGGATCCGGCAGTGACGATGGTGGTGCTGGTGGCAGTGGCAGCAGTAAAGATATTCTGCCCGTAAGCATCGAAGAAGAGTTACGTCAGTCGTACCTCGACTACGCAATGAGCGTCATTGTGGGTCGTGCTTTGCCCGATGTGCGCGATGGTCTGAAGCCGGTGCATCGACGGGTGCTGTTCGCGATGAGCGAACTCAACAATGTGCATAATCGGCCCTATGTAAAGTCAGCGCGTGTCGTTGGCGATGTGATTGGTAAATACCATCCGCATGGTGATTCTGCGGTGTACGAAACCGCAGTGCGTATGGCGCAAGACTTTGCCATGCGCTACATGCTAATTGATGGCCAGGGTAACTTCGGTTCCATCGATGGCGATCCGCCAGCTGCCATGCGCTATACCGAAATTCGCATGACCAAGCTGTCGTCAGAATTGCTTGCAGACCTCGACAAAGAAACCGTCGATTTCATGCCGAACTACGACGATTCACTGATGATGCCCGACGTGTTGCCAACGCGGGTGCCAAACCTGTTGGTGAATGGTTCGTCGGGTATTGCCGTGGGCATGGCCACCAACATTCCACCGCACAATCTGCGCGAAGTGATTGATGCTTGTCTGGCGCTCATCGATACCCCGGCCATGTCCATCGATGACCTGATGGAGCACATCACCGGTCCTGATTTTCCAACGGGCGGCATCATCAATGGTCGTGCCGGCATTGTGCAGGCCTACCGCACCGGTCGCGGGCGTATTTATGTGCGCGCTAAGGCCGAGGTGATCATCGATGCCAAGAACAGTCGTGAAACCATCATCGTCCACGAGATTCCTTATCAGCTAAACAAGTCGCGCCTGATCGAGCGCATTGCTGAGCTGGTAAAAGAGAAAAAGATCGAAGGCATCAGCGAGCTGCGCGATGAGTCGGATAAAGACGGCATGCGCATAGTGATCGAGATTCGCCGCGGTGACTCTGGCGAGGTGGTGCTCAACAATCTGTACGCCCAAACCCAACTGCAAAGTGTGTTTGGTATTAACTGTGTTGCGCTGACGAATGGGCAGCCCAAGGTGCTCAATCTCAAGCAAATGCTTGAGGCGTTTGTGCAGCATCGGCGCGAAGTCGTTATTCGCCGCACGATTTACCTGTTACGTAAAGCCCGTGCTCGCGGCCACATTCTTGAAGGCCAAGCGGTTGCGCTTGCCAATATTGATGAAGTGATTGAGCTCATCAAGGCATCCCCGAACCGGGCAGAAGCTCGTGTTGCCTTGATGGCGCGCGGCTGGACCTCAGACACCGTACAAGAGCTGCTATCGCGTGCCGGATCGGATGCCTGTCGCCCCGAAGACCTCGGCCCCGAGTTTGGTTTTCGTGATGGTCAGTACTGGCTTAGCGAAGTGCAGGCCATTGCCATTCTTGAAATGCAGTTGCAGCGCCTCACAGCCCTCGAACAAGATCGGTTGATCGAGGAATATCAGTCGATTCTCGATGAGATTGCCGACTTGCAAGATATTCTTGGCGATGAGTCTCGCTTACTTGACGTAATTCGCACCGAGCTGGGAGAAGTGCGTGACCAGTACGGCGATGAGCGCCGCACCGAAATCATTGGCACCCAGCAAGACCTAACCGTCGAAGACCTTATCAACGAAGAAGATCTGGTGGTGACTATTTCGCACCAGGGCTATGGTAAGACGCAACCGCTGGATGTGTATCAGGCGCAGCGCCGTGGCGGTCGCGGCAAGGCCGCCACGGCAGTTAAAGATGAAGACTTTGTTGAACATCTGCTGGTTGCGCACTCGCACGACACGCTGCTGTGCTTCTCAGATCGCGGCAAGGTTTATTGGCTCAAGGTGTTCATGATTCCCCAGGGCAGTCGAGGCGCTAAAGGTCGGCCGCTGGTTAACATGCTGCCGCTCGATGACGCAGAACGAATCACTGCTATTTTGCCCATCAAAGACTTTACCGAAGACAAGTTTGTGTTTATGGCCACACTGAATGGCACGGTCAAGAAAACACCGTTAGAGCAGTTTTCCCGGCCGCGTACTGCCGGTTTGATTGCGCTGGAACTTGATGACGACAATCAGCTAGTGGGTGCCGCGTTGACCAACGGCGACAGCGACGTGCTGTTGGTGGCGTCCAGCGGCAAGGCAGTGCGTTTTAAAGAATCTGATGTGCGCGCGATGGGTCGAACCGCGCGCGGTGTGCGAGGCATTAAGCTGACTGACAAACAAACACTCATTTCCTTGATTATTCCCAAGGAAAACGGCGCGATTCTTACCGCGAGCGAACGCGGTTACGGCAAGCGCACGGTGGTTGACGACTTCCCAGTGAAGGGGCGCGGAATTATGGGCGTTATTGCGCAAGCGGTGACCGAGCGCAATGGCGATGTTGTTGGTGCAACGCAAGTGTTTGAAGGTGATGAGGTCATGCTCATCAGCAATCAGGGCACGTTGGTGCGCACTTCTGCTGATGGCATTTCGCAACTGGGGCGTAATACCCAGGGCGTGAAGCTGATTAATCTGCGCGACGAAGAAACCCTTGTGGGTTTGCAACGCATCGATGAAAGCGAAGACGACCCTGCTGTCGAGGGCGAAGAAGACGCCAGCGAATGAGCACGCGCAGCTTTAACTTTTCCGCGGGTCCGGCGGCGCTGCCTGATGCGGTGATGGAAAAAGCCCGTGATGAGTTGCTCGACTTTGAGGGACTTGGAGCCTCTGTGATGGAGATCAGCCATCGCAGCAAGCAGTTCATCGGCGTGGCCGAGCGTGCCGAGGCAAACCTGCGTTTGCTGTTAGCGATACCAGATAACTACCGGGTGTTGTTTTTGCAAGGTGGTGCGACGCTGCAGTTTGCCTCTGTGCCCATGAACCTTGCCGGTGCAGATGAACCCGCCGACTATATAGATACGGGCGCCTGGTCCAGTAAAGCCATCAAAGAGGCCGGCAAGTTTTGTTCGGTAAACGTGGCAGCCAGTTCGAAGACAGAAAATTACACCCATGTTCCGGCGCAAGACAGTTGGGCGCTCACGAAGGGGGCCAGCTACCTGCACGTTTGCAGCAACGAAACCATCGGCGGGGTGCAGTTTCACGAATTTCCCGACATGGCGGCATTGGGCCACCCTGATACGCCCCTGGTTGCCGACATGTCTTCCGACTTTCTGGCTCGGCCGCTTGAGATTGAAAAGTTTGGTCTGATTTACGCGGGTGCGCAAAAGAACGTTGCGCCAGCAGGGTTGACCATTGTGATTGTACGTGACGATCTGCTCGGGCGCTCGAGTACGCCTCTTCCTGCCATGCTTGATTATCAGGTGCACTCAGACGCCGGCTCGATGTCGAACACGCCCGCTACTTTTCCCTGGTACATGGCGGGGTTGGTGTTTGAGTGGTTGCTCGAGCAAGGCGGGCTTGACGCAATGGCGCAGATCAACGCGAAAAAAGCCGCCACGCTCTATGGGGCGATCGACAACAGCAACTTCTATCGCTGCCCTGTGGTGCCGGAATATCGCTCAACGATGAACGTACCCTTTACACTGGGCAACTCTGACCTCGATAGTGATTTCCTTGCCGGTGCCGCTGAACGTGGCATGCTGAACCTTAAGGGTCATCGCAGTGTGGGGGGCATGCGTGCCAGCATTTACAACGCAATCAGTCAAACGGCGGTGGATGCGTTGACCGATTACATGGCCGAGTTCGAGCGCAGTCACGGGTAATGCCCCGCTGCGGCCACTTTTTTCGGCCACTTTGGGTCGAGAAACTGCAGGAAAGAGCAGGGTACAGACAGACGGGGAGACAGGGGTGGATCAGCTCGAAGACGTCCGTAAAGACATTGACGCCATCGATGTGCAGCTGCTTGAGCTGTTAAATCAGCGTGCCAAGTGCGCCGAGCGAGTGGCCGAGATCAAGGCGCGCTCCAGTAGCGACGATACGCCCGTGTTCTATCGTCCTGAACGCGAAGCCCAGATCTTTGATCGATTGCGGGAGCTGAACGCTGGCCCGCTTGAAAATGACACTGTGGAGCGCCTGTTTCGGGAAGTGATCTCAGGCTGTCTCGCGCTTGAAGTGCCGCTGTCGATTGCCTACCTCGGCCCAACAGGGACCTACACTGAATCAGCTGCCATTAAGCAGTTTGGCCAGTTTGCCCGCAGGCGTGCACTCGGCAGCATCGATGAGGTGTTCCGGGAAGTTGAATCTGGTGCCGTACATTACGGGGTGGTGCCCGTTGAGAATTCGACGGAAGGCATGGTGAACCACACGCTGGATTGCTTTGTCGGGTCCAAGCTTAAGATTTGCGCCGAAGTTGAACTGCCGATTCATCACGCGTTTTTGTTGTCTGCGGGTGGCGATGCCAACAACATTAAGCGCATTGTGAGCCATCAGCAGTCATTGGCCCAATGTCGGCGCTGGCTAGATTCGCACTTTGCGGGCGTTGAACGCGTCGCCGTTAGCAGCAACGCTGAAGCCGCACGCCTGGTCGCCGAAGACCCCACGCTCGCTTGCGTGGCAGGTGAGGCGGCCGCTGACACCTATGGTCTTGCGATCTACATGCAGAACATCGAGGACGAACCAAACAACGTTACGCGCTTTCTGGTCCTGGGTGAGCAAGACGTCGGTCCCAGCGGGCAAGATAAGTCTTCGCTCTTGGTATCCACCCGCAATGAACCTGGCGCGCTAGTGAAAATACTCGAGCCCTTCCAACGCCATGGAATTTCGCTGACGCGCATCGAAACCCGACCCTCCAAAACCGGCAACTGGTCCTATGTGTTCTTTATCGACTTTGATGGGCACACCGATGATGACGGCATTGCCGCCGTACTCGAAGAGGTCAGCCTGGTGGTGATGGACGTACGTTTGTTGGGCTCCTACCCCAAAGCGATTCGCGAGTAACGGCGCATGACAGAGCAGCATGCTCGATACAATTTGGCGGATCGCGAGCGGGTAAAAACACTCGAACGAACAAAAATGCTGGTTATTGCGGGTTGTGGCTTACTTGGCACGTCGGTTGCCCGTGCCTATCGCGAACAGTTCAACGCCACCGAAACGCTGATAGTCGGCATCGATAGTAATCCCATCGCACTCACTGAGGCGAGGGGGCTCGCGGTTTATGACCACCTGTATTCTTCCCCATCTGATCTAAGAGCGCAGCTCGCGCCTTTGGCAGAACAGGTTATTGGTATTGTCGCAACTCCACCTGCTTTCATTGCCCAAACGGTTCACGAACTGGCGCCGTTTTGTGATCTGGTAATGGATGTCGGCAGCATCAAGGCGCCAGTGGTCGACGCACTGGCGAAACTGGCCAGCAAGGCAGATCCTGGGACCAACAGCGTTGACAATTTTGTGCCTTGTCACCCCATGGCGGGGTCGCACCAGCAAGGTCCAGGCAGTAGCGCCAGCGAACTGTTTGTGGGCCATTGGGTTTTTGTGCTGGAAGGTTCTGCCGCCCGGCCAGAACTTACCGCACTCGCGCACGCCTTTTGGCAGTCGCTTGGAGCGCGTACCCAGGACATTGACGCGCAGGCGCATGATGCCGCGGTGGCCTACACCAGCCACCTGCCGCACTTGCTGGCAGCGGCCTACATGGCGGTTGAGACACCAGACGTGGCCGCGGCAGGCGCTGGTTTTATGGAGTTTACCCGGCTGGCGAAAGCCAATCCTGAAATGTGGAGCCAGGTGTTGCAGGCCAATCAGGCCGCCTGGCGCCCCGTGCTTGCGCGCTATATAGAGTCGTTGCAAGGTCTGGAGGCGCTCATTGAACAGGGCGATGTGGATGCGATAAGAGCATATTTAAGTGCCCGCCGCGATGAGCGGATTGAGCTCGAGGCAAAAACCCGGCACCCAGAGTCTGGATACCATGATGGATAACCCGCCCGTTGAACCCACGCTGCCGCCGGTGATTACCATCGATGGGCCTGGTGGATCTGGCAAAGGCACTCTGGCGGCGGCCCTTGCCAACCGGCTCGGCTGGCATTTGCTGGATAGCGGCGCGCTGTATCGTATCGTCGGCTGGGCCGCCCAGCAGCGTGATATACCGCTCGATGACGGTCCCGCACTCGCGGCCATGGCACTCACGCTTGAGCTGCGCTTCGATGGGGCGGAGACCTGGGTGGATGGCATTGGGGCTGAGGCGCATATTCGCACCGAAGAGGCGGGTGCTGCGGCATCCCATGTCGCGGCGCTGCCGGCGGTTCGAAGTGCTCTGGATTCGGTCCAAAAGAGCCTCCGCAAGCCCCCGGGGCTGGTGGCTGACGGGCGCGATATGGGCACCGTTGTGTTCCCCGCCGCCCCACTGAAAATCTACCTCGAAGCGAGTACCCAGGTACGGGCCGAAAGGCGCCATAAGCAGTTGAAAGAAAAGGGGTCTCCTGCTAGTCTGCGCGCCCTTCTCGAAGCCATCGAAGAGCGCGACGAGAGGGACAAGAGGCGCGCTGTCTCGCCATTGGTACCCGCCGAGGACGCAGTTATCCTCGACAGTACCGCCATGACCATCGACGCGGTTATCGACCGGGCGCTTGCGCTCGCAAAGGATCGCCGACTGGTCTGACATGCTCAAGCCCCACAGGGTCAAACCGGTGCACGAGCAGGTGAGGCAACGTTACATTCATTTTTTAACCCCTGGAGCAGGCCGAAACGTGCTTCTTGCTGCTAGCAATGGCTAGCGATGTGAAGCGACGTTAGCGCCAACCATCTATTTATGAGCGAATCTTTTGCAGACCTCTTTGAAGAGAGTCTAAACACCATTGAAATGGCCCCCGGTGCCATCGTCACCGGCACCGTTGTCGATATCGACAGCGACTGGGTCATTGTGCACGCCGGACTCAAGTCCGAAGGCGTTATTCCACGCAATCAGTTCCTGAATGAAGAGGGCGAGTTCAGCCTCAACATTGGCGACCAGGTCAAGGTTGCGATGGAAGTTGTGGACGACGGTTTCGGCGAAACGCGGCTGTCACGCGAAAAAGCCCGTCGTGCAGAGTCCTGGGACATGCTAGATGCTGCGTTTGCCGAGAGCGAAGTGGTCAAGGGCATTATCAATGGCAAGGTCAAGGGTGGATTCACCGTTGACATCAACGATATCCGCGCGTTTTTGCCTGGCTCTCTCGTTGACATTCGGCCGCTGCGTGAAACCACGCACCTCGAAGGCCGCCCGCTTGAGTTTAAGGTCATCAAACTCGATCAGAAGCGCAACAACGTGGTGGTGTCACGACGTGCAGTGCTCGAAGCTGAAAACTCCGTTGAGCGCGAACAGCTCCTCAACTCGTTGCAGGAAGGTCAAAGCCTTAAAGGTATCGTTAAAAACCTAACCGACTACGGTGCGTTTGTTGACCTTGGCGGCGTAGACGGTCTGCTGCACATCACCGATATGGCCTGGCGCCGTATTCGCCATCCGTCCGAGATGGTCAACGTAGGCGACGAAGTTGACGTCAAGATTCTGAAGTTCGATCGCGACAAGAACCGCGTATCGCTCGGCATGAAGCAATTGGGAGACGATCCCTGGGTTGAAATCACTCGCCGCTACCCGGAGAACAGTCGGGTTCAGGCGACTGTTACCAACCTCACCGACTACGGTTGTTTTGCCGAGATCGAAGAGGGTGTCGAAGGTCTGGTGCACGTGTCTGAAATGGACTGGACCAACAAGAACATTCATCCCTCGAAGGTTGTTACTGTTGGTGACGCCGTTGAGGTGATGGTGCTCGACATCGATGAGGAGCGGCGCCGCATTTCACTGGGCATCAAGCAATGCCGCACAAACCCCTGGGAAGAGTTCGGCGCTCTGCACAAGAAGGGCGACAAGATGTCCGGCAAGATCAAGTCGATCACCGACTTCGGTATCTTCATCGGCCTCGACGGTGGTATCGACGGTCTGGTGCACCTGTCTGACATTTCCTGGAACGAAGTGGGCGAAACCGCCGTCCGGCGTTACTCGAAGGGCGAAGAAATCGAAACCACTATTCTGTCCATCGACCCTGATCGCGAGCGTATCTCGCTCGGTATCAAGCAGCTCGACGGCGATCCCTGGAGCGACTACACCACCGAAAACGAGCGCAACACGATTGTGCCCGCCACGGTTGTGTCGGTTGACCAGCGCGAAGCCATTGTGAAGCTGGCCGACGATGTAGAGGCCACCCTGCGTTCCAACGAAATCAAGATCGATCGCGTTGAAGATGCCCGGATGGAGCTGCAGGAAGGTCAGGAGCTCGAGGTCAAGATCATCAATATCGACCGCAAAAACCGCAACATTTTTGTCTCTATCAAGGCCAAGGATGAAGCGGAAGAGCGGGCTGCCGTTGAAGAGCACAAGGCCGCCGAGCCAGAACGCGCAGCAACCACGCTGGGTGATCTGATCAAGGCGCAGATGGACCAGCAAGACTAGCGCAAGCGCTGATATGGGGTCAGGACGGTGCATGTTCTGACCTCTATCTACCCTCTAAAGAAGCCTTCCAGACCCCGCCCAACGCCGTTCACTCGTGGTGCAACTGGCTGAAATATAAGAATATTTCTTGTTTTTACGGCGCCCGCTGTGCTACCTTGCGTGCGCACGCGGCGTAGATCGCGGCTGTTAAACCGCAGTTACGCGGCTCGACACTAATAAAAGATACGCGCAAGCGCTTTGGACGGACGGCGAATGGGATGACAAAGTCAGAGCTCATAGAGCGAATCACGGAGCATCAATCGCAGCTCAGCAGTAAAGATGTTGAGTTGGCGGTCAAGACCTTGCTTGAGCAGATGTCCCAGGCACTGGCGCAGGGTGATCGCATTGAAATTCGGGGGTTTGGTAGTTTTTCGTTGCACTACCGAGCACCACGAATAGGCCGTAACCCGAAGACCGGTGAGTCAGTAGGGTTGGCGGGCAAACACGTCCCCCATTTTAAGCCTGGCAAAGAATTGCGTGACCGTGTGAACGAAGGCTTGCAGCGCGATCTCGCGGCACAGGCCGTCAATGGTTCTTAATGGCTCATAACTGCTTGCACTCATGACCGCAGCAAGGAACCTAAAGGAAAACTAGTACATGCGTTGGATATTCCGCCTCATACTCGGTTTGATCATCTTGTCGGTGATTGCGTTTGGTTTGCTTGCTGTTAACCAGCAACAGGTGAGTCTCGAGTTTCTTAAGTGGCGCACACCCGAAATGGACCTGTTTTGGTACCTGTTGATCACCTTGGTGTTCGGTATCCTGGTGGGTTGGGTGCTTGCTGGCTATTCGATGTTCAGCCTCAAACTCGCCGAACGTCGCGAGCGCAAGCAAAAGTTGCAGGCGCAAACAGAACTTAAAGCACTACAGGACGCTAACCCAGCGCCAGAATAGGTTAACTCGCACGCTACGGGGCGTTGTTCTCCGCCTCTCCTGACGCCCGTCAACAACTAGGATTCACCCTCATTCACCACTCAGGGTAATCTCATGTTGTCTTATTCGTTGTCTTCTATCGCTTCCTCTTCTGTCACGGCTGCGCGGGCGCGTCGGTGGTCCAATGTGCGAACCCTCTTTGCGGGTTTGGTTGTTGCAGTGCTCGCAAGCTTTGCCGGCAACGTCTATGCGAACGACGGGGCAAACGACGGGGCGAACGATCTGCCGACCTTGCCGATCACGGTAAACGTCAATACTGCCGACGCTCGCACCATTAGCAACGTGTTGCAGGGGGTCGGTCCCAGTCGGGCGGCGGCAATTGTTGCGTATCGCGAGGAGCACGGCGCGTTCAAGCAGGTTGATGACCTCGGCAAGGTCAAGGGTGTCGGCGATCGCACGCTGGAGCTGAACGCCACGCGCATCCTGCTAAGCGACTAGCTGAACAGCCAGTTTGGGCCCAAAGGTCCGGAAACGGCTGTGCCGCGACCGCGGTGGGCCGCACCAGGCGGTGTTTCCGGACCGATCTTTTCCTTTTCTACGCCAGATGCCAGCCCAGCCCAGATGCCAGCCCAGCCCGGTGGGCAGTCATAATCTGCCAGCGACAGGAGAAATTTACCGTTCAATTTACCTTTCAAAGCAGGCGCGGTGCCCGCCCAGGCTGTGGCTTCGGTACACTGAGGTCCGGCCATTGAAAGGGGCAGGGCATGTCTGGAATTGTGGGAACAAATTTTCTGGGGGCGCATTGGCGAGATGTTGCCGATCGCAGTGCTGCCGTGGCACGCGCGCGCGCGGCTAGAGATACGCTCGCCCATCGTGGCACCGACTTTGCGGGCGACTGGTACGACGATCGCCTGTATCTGGGGCATACCGAACAGGCGCAACTCGACTCCAGTGTGGTTGGACGGCTACCCCTGGCAGCGGGTGATGGCAGTGTTACCGTCACCCTCGATGGGCACCTGGTGAATGCCCAGGAGTTGCGTGCCGAACTCGGCAAGGGCAACACCTTTCACGGCAACGGTGGCAGCGAGGTTGTGCTGCAAGCCTACTTGCAATGGGGGTTGGAGGGCATGTTGCGGCGCTTGCGAGGAAGTTTTGCGCTCGCAATCTATGATCGGGCCGAGGGACGTCTGGTACTGGCACGCGATGCCCTTGGAACCAAGCCACTTTATTACCTGCATGACGAGGCGTCGGGCAGCCTTATGTTTGCCTCCGAACTAAAGGGCATCGAGGCGCTGGCAGATTCGTCGTTGTTAAAGGTCGATCAGACCGCGCTCTACGACTACCTCACCTACCGCTATATTCCGGCACCCAAAACACTCTACACCCAGGTACGAAAGCTGGCAGCGGGGCAGTGCTTTAGTATTGACCTGACAAACTCCCACTCTGCAACGCAATGTTATTGGGAACTGCCCGACGTTGATGCGGCCGCCTACACCGATCAGGCGGAATTTTTGGAGCACGGCAAAGAACTGCTGGGGCAAGCGATAGATAACAGAACCACTGGACTCACAGCGATAGGGGCGATGTGTCGGCGAGATACAGGGTTTGCCGATTGGCTGAGTGCGCAAAAACCGTTGGTGCGGCCGCTGACTTTGGCAAACGATGTAACGGCGCCGACGACCACGCAAGAGGCGATGGTGTCTGCCGACAATTTGCGCGAGTGGTTCGATGAACCCTTTGCTGATGTGAGCTTCTCCCGACGCGAAGACCTGCTGCAGCAGCTGGTTGGTGCCGCCAGTTGTGCACTGACCGATATCGGGGCGCATGTGGTGTTTGGTAATGCCGCCAGGTACGCCCGTGCTGGACGCCAGGGCCCTGGTACTGTGGGTTGGCTGAAGAGCAAACTGGGCGGCACCAAAGCAGATGCCTCTACCACCGTTGTTGATACCTTTCACGACTACACGCGGCTGCTGGGTGGGCTGCCAAGCTCGGCAAAGCAGGCCCAAAAAACCGCATGGGACATACCCGCAGACTACAATGACTACTGGTACTACCAACAGTATTATCGGGCCGATCTGCCACGAACATTGCGCTTTCAGCGGCTCGATCTGCAGACGTTGGTGCCAGAACATCAGCTCATGCAGCTTGATCGGCAAGCCCAGCGGCATGGCATTGAAGCCAGATCGCCGTTGCTTGACCAGGAATTGGTGAGTTGGTTGTTGTGCGCCCCTGCCGAGTGGCGCGGACCCCAGCTGGATTTGCAGGGTGCCCTCTTGGGTAGCGAGTCTGGCCAGCCCATACTGGCGCGGCTAAAAAAGTCGGTTAAAGAGGTGCTGCCGCTGGGCAAGCGTGGTGCGAGCGATGCTGCAGCTGGGCCAGTAGAATTGCTGGAACAGCGCTTCCCCGAACTAACCCCCAGCTAACGCACTTGCAAAGCGCTTGGCGCGCGTCGACACTGCGCGCGCAATGCGGGTACTTCACATTACAAGCGGACTGGGTGCAGGCGGGGCAGAACGCAGTTTGCTGCAATTGGCAAACGCTGCCAGCGAGTCTGCTGCCGGTCACGTCATGCAGGTGGCCAGCCTAACTGCTGCGAGCGCTCTGGCGAGCCAATTGCACCAACCGGCGCTGATTTGTGACCTGAGGGCCGAAAAATTGGCTGCACTTAACAGCTTGCTCGCTCACACCCGCAGTTTTCGACCCGACGTTATCCAGGGCTGGATGTACCACGGTAATTTGGTGGCGTCTTATGTGGGCTGGAAAACCGGAGTGCCAGTGATCTGGTCAATCAGACATTCGCTCGAGCAACCTGAGAAAGAGACGAAGGTCTTGCGGTGGGTGATCGGTTTGGGACGTTTGGGCTGCTTCCAGCCGAGGCGAGTGGTATACAATTCGTATTCGGGGTGGCGCACCCATGCTCAGTCTGGGTATGGCAGAAAGCCATCGATGATCATTCCCAACGGCGTCGACATTAAAAAATTTTCCACCACCACGAAGTCTGGTTCTGATTCTGGGTCGGTTGCGGCGCCGGGTGCTGTGCCCGTGGTGGGTTGCGTGGCACGCTTTCATCCCATGAAAGGCCTTGCCACATTGCTCGCCGCTCACGCCGCCATGCAAGCTGATCAGCCGTGCGAGTTGATGCTGGTTGGCGAGGGCATGGATGCCGAGAACGCAGAGCTTGCGGAGCTCATCGCCCGCGTTGGGTGCGGCGAAAAAGTCACGCCACTTGGTCTGGTTGCGAACATGCCGGAGTTATACCCGCAGTTTTCCGCTGTTGTGTTGCCGTCTCTGTATGGCGAAGGAACCCCGAACGTTTTACTCGAGGCAATGGCCAGCGGTATTCCCGTGGTGGCTAGCCGAGTTGGTGATGCGGCCCGCTGCGTAGGCAAAGACGAATGGCTGGTGGCTCCGGGTGATGTCGCACAACTTGGCGCCACGCTGCAAAGGCTGCTTGCGCTTTCTGCCGAAGAGCGTGCGGCACTTGTTACGGACAACCGGCGACATGTGAGTGATAACTTTTCACTAGCGCGCTGCCATGATTCCTATATGGCCCTCTATCGCGAGCTGCACGAAACCTATCCAGTGACTCAAGTCACAGGGGCCGCCTCGTGAAGATTGTCTACGTGGTTAACGAAGCCAGCTTCTTTATATCGCACCGGCTGTGGCTTGCTCGCGAAGCACAGGAGCGCGGCGCCAATGTGGTATTGATTTGTGGCGAGAACACGGGCGAACACCGGTTGGAAGACTACGGCATTGAGTACCTGACGCTGCCAATGTCGCGCAGCGGGGCAAACCCTCTGATTGAACTGGGTACATTTTTCAAACTGTTAAAGCTCTACAAGCAGCTGCTGCCAGATCTGGTGCATCACGTCACCATCAAGCCTGTGCTGTACGGAACGGTGGCTGCCCGACTCGCCGGCGTGCGGGGTGTGGTCAACGCCATCCCGGGTATGGGCTTTGTGTTCACCCGCCGGGGCGTTCGCGCGCACGTGCGGCGTTGGTTTGTTTTTCAACTCTATCGGCTGGCCGTGACCCATCCCAATATGCGGGTGATTTTTCAGAATCGCGAAGATCGGGCAGCGTTTTTGTCGCGGTCTATTGTGGATCCGGCACAGGTCGTGCTCATTCGTGGGTCCGGAGTTGATCTTCAGGAGTTTGAAGCTACCCCTGAGCCACCCACCGATGACATAGTTTTTGTGCTTATCGCTCGCATGTTGCGTGATAAGGGCGTGGGTGAGTTCGTTGCAGCCGCTAACCGTCTGCGACCCAGTTATCCACACTGGAACTTCTGGTTGGTAGGGGATGTAGATCCGGGTAATCCTTCCTCGTTAAGTGTTGAGGATCTGATGACCTGGGATAACGAGGGTGTTATTCACTGGCTGGGGCATCGGGAAGATATCGCCGAGGTGCTTAAGCTCGCTCACGTTGTCGTGCTGCCTTCGTACTACCGCGAGGGGCTGCCCAAAACGCTGCTCGAAGCGGCAGCCTCCCAGCGATCGATGATTGCCTCGCGCGTTGCAGGTTGTCTCGAAGTAGTTACCGATGGCGTAACAGGGCTCATCGTTGAACCGCGCGACGTCGAAGATCTTACGGCAACTATGGCGCGCTTAGGCAACGACGCCAAACTGCGTGAGCGGCTTGCACGTGCTGCTCTTTCCAAAGCGGAGGCAGTGTTTCGAGTGCAAGATGTTGTGCGTGATACCTTCGTTGTTTATCAACAGCTGCTACGACGGCCGCTATCGCGCGCGGAGCAAGCCGAAAAAGTTCGTGAGCAGCGCCGCTAGGGTGTTCGATCCTGTAGTGCTGTTGCTGGCGCTGGGTTCTTTTTTCCTCACTGTCATATTGTTGACTTACTGGTTGCGGTACACAGCGCGCCGAGCGCTTGTGGCGATTCCCAATGCGCGCAGCTCCCACAGCCAACCCACACCCACCGGCGGCGGGGTGGCTATTGTTGTTGTGCTGACCATGGTGCTTGTCGGTTACTTTTGGTTGGGCGTCGGTTGGGCGGGCTGGTTGGCCGGTGGGGGGCTCGTTATTGCGTCGCTTGGTCTTGCTGACGATCTTGTTGAGTTGTCTGCGCAACTGCGCATAGCGATTCAATGGCTGGTGGTGGGTGTGGTGCTGTGGGCGCTCGGCGCGATAGATAGGCTTGGTGCCGATCCAGCCGGCGGGGTTATTGCCGGGTTGCCGGTCTTCGTGCTGTGGCTTGTGCTGCTAATCGGGCTCACCTGGTTTATAAATCTGTTCAATTTTATGGATGGCATTGATGGTATCGCGACGGCCCAGAGCGGCGCGTACTGCCTGGGCGCCTTACTATTCATGCTGGGTGACGCCGGTTGGGCAACCAGGGTCTTGTGGGTGGGGCTTGCTACCAGCCTGGGTTTTGCGGTGTTCAACGCGGCACCCGCCCGGTTGTTTATGGGCGACGTGGGCAGTGCGTTCTGGGGCTATCTAATAGGGTTTATGGCGCTGCACCTCGCCCTGGTTGGTGCGCTACCGTTCGTCGCGAGTTTGGTGCTGCTGAGCGCCTTTTGGTTTGACGCGACTTACACCCTTTGTGTGAGAATCATCACAGGACAGAAGTTTGCCCAAGGGCACCGCAGCCACCTTTATCAGCGGCTGGCGGATCGTTTTGGTCACGGCCGGACGACCGCCATCTATCTCGGTCTGGTTGTGCTCTGGCAGTGGCCATTAGTGTGGTGGTGTCGTGCTCTCTATTTGGCGGAGATCTCGGGCACGAGCCCGCAGAGTTGGGCCATACTTGATTTACGCCTGTGGTGGCTTGTGCTGTTGGCCTGCCTGCCTTTGGCGCTTGGTTGTGTCTGGTTTAGAGCCGGTCAGCTCAAGCCGCAAAGTCAGGCACAGAGTGGCTAGGCGCGCTGGCATTAATTCGATTAACCGCCATAATTGGCAGGTCGGAACAAGGACTTGAGCGGAGCGCATCAGCGGCGCCCCGCAGCATAGAAACGTGCAAGCTATATTACACTTATGATGATTAGTTCTTCCCTGTCTCATTGCCTTTTTCTCGGCTGCGCCCTGAGATGACCAGCAACCTTCGGCATCTGCGCCGCCGCGCCGCGCACAGGCTCAAAGCCGGTACAGCGAACAGCGTTTCGCTGCATCGCGGGGTACTCAATAGGCTCGGTCGCCGGCAGAAGCAGGCGATTGCGGTGATGACCGATAGCGTTGCTCTGCCGCTTGCGCTCTGGGCCGCGCTGGCCTTGCGGCTGGGACAATCCAATCCCGAGGTCACGCAGTACTGGCCTGCCTTTGTGGTCGCCGCCCTCGTTTGCATTCCGGTGTTTGGTCGGCTGGGCCTGTATCGGCAGGTGGTTCGTTATGTGGGACCCGATGTCTTCTTCACTGTAGTGAAAGGCGTCACTATTACGGCACTGGTTATCGCGGCGGTTGCCTACATTATCCCGCTGCGTGGCTTCCCGCGTTCCGTACCCGTAATTTTTTGGATGCTCGCATTGGCGTACGTAGCGGGCACCCGGTTTGCGGTGCGTGGCTTGTTTACCTGGCAGCTGCATAGCGATGGCATACGTGAACCCATTGTTGTTTGGGGCGCAGGTTCCAATGGCGCAGAGTTGGTCCGAGCTTCGCGTACCCAGGGACTACTCGAAGTTGTTGCCTTTATAGATGATGAGCCCGCAGTGCAGGGTAACTACATCGATGGTGTGTTTGTCTATGCGCCAGAACAGCTTGCGCAAGTACTCGAACAGAACAATGTGCGCGAAGTGCTGGTGACCGTTTCGAGTGTGGCAACATCAAGGCGATCACGTATTTTGCGAACACTTGAGCCGCACGCCGTGCACGTAAAACTCATCCCCGACATGACCGAACTGTTGTCGGGACGCGACTCATTGCTCAACGCACGCGAAGTTGAAATTCAGGATTTGCTGGGCCGCGATGCCGTAGAACCACTTACCCACTTGCTGCGCGGATCAGTGGAAAACCAGGCGGTTATGGTGACCGGCGCCGGTGGGTCGATTGGGGCTGAGCTGTGTCGACAAATTGTGGCGCAGGGCCCTACGCAGCTGATCATGCTTGACCAGTCTGAGTACGGTCTTTACGAGGCACACAAGCAGATCAAAGAAATTACGCGCCGCATGGAACTGCCCGTAACCATAGTTACGGTGCTCGGGTCGGTGACCAACCGCAACCTGCTTGAGCGAACCATGCGCAGCTATCACGTGAATACGGTTTATCACGCTGCGGCCTACAAGCATGTGAGTTTGGTTGAGCGCAATGTCATTCCAGGCATTATGAACAACACCTTTGGAACGCTCTACGCGGCCGAGGCTGCCATTAACGCCAAGGTAGATAACTTTATTCTCATCAGCACCGACAAAGCGGTGCGCACCACGAGTGTCATGGGCGCCACCAAACGACTGGCCGAGATGGTGTTGCAAGCGTTGCAAGACACGACCGAGAGCACAACATTTTCGATGGTGCGGTTTGGTAACGTACTGGGGTCGTCCGGATCTGTGGTGCCCCTGTTTCTCGAACAGATAGAACAGGGCGGACCCGTCACAGTGACGCATGCCGAGGTTACGCGCTACTTCATGACCATTCCTGAGGCTGCGCAACTCGTGTTACAGGCCTCCAGCATGGCTCGCGGTGGCGATGTCTTCTTGCTCGACATGGGCACACCCATTCGCATTATCGATCTCGCCAAGCGCATGATTCGGTTGAAGGGTTTTCGACCCAAGACCGAGGAAGATGCCGAGGGCGATATCGCGATTGAAATTACCGGACTACAGCCGGGTGAAAAGCTCTATGAAGAGTTGCTCATGGGCGAGGCGGCCACCGGTACAGATCACCGCAAAATAATGCGGGCTGAAGAGGTGTATGTACC
>CAZSYU010000044.1:4899-29386 GCA_964611345.1 uncultured Pseudomonadales bacterium | reverse complement strand
CTGATCGAAGGTGGCAGCAATTTGCTCGGAGCTTTTCACCACAAAGTCATCTGCCGCACTACTGCTTAGACGATGACTGCGTCGGAGCAACACCCGGATGCGTTCTGAAACCTCGGGGATGTCATCAACATTGGTCACCGCAAGCTGAATGGCGATGTCGGGTTGCGACTGTGCGCCATTCAGGCTGCGCATGGTTTGGTAAGGTAAAAGCACGTAGTCGTCCTGGGAGAAACCGAACATCTCCCCCCGCGATTCCATCAAACCAATGATCTTTACCCAATCACCACCCACCTCAATAAACTCGCCAACGGGGTTACTGGGTAGCTCTAGGTCTTCTGCTGTTTTAGCCCCTATCACGCAAACCCGTCTGCGTTTTTGATTATCAGTGGCAGACAAAAACCGACCCAACGCAGGATAGTTGTTACCCACGTCCTGATAACTGTAGGTGGTGCCTTGCACCTGGGTAAAGGTGGACTGCCCGCGATATCGAACCTCGCCGCCCGTGTTGGTGCTGGAGAACAAGACGGGGGTTATCGATGAAATGCCATCAGCTCGATCTTGCAGCAGTTGCAGATCCTCTGGGGTGAGTCGCGCAGCCTGGCCCTGTAAGCGTTTTTTGAGTGGTGTGAAGGATCGAACCGACAGCGAGTTAGTGCCCAGCCCCTGAAACTCCGCGCTAATTGATTCACGCAGCCCTTCTACAAGAGAAACTACCGCAATCACCGAAGCCACCCCAATTACAATGCCCAGTGTTGTTAAAACGCTGCGCAGGCCATTGGCAATGATCGACTCCCATGCGGAACGAACGCTCTCAAACAGGGTAAACAGAATCTGCTCCTCCAGTTTTAGCGCCTGTCAAAAGATCCGCTTTTACCTGGCCGTCCAACAGTTCCACAGTGCGATGACAGTGTTGCGCAATCTCGTCTTCGTGCGTAACTACAATAATAGTCTGGCCATCCGTGTGTAACTCATCGAACAACGCCATGATGTTGCGCGATGTATCCGAATCGAGATTTCCGGTCGGTTCGTCTGCCAGCAAAATAGAGGGGTTGGTTACCAGAGCCCGCGCAATAGCCACTCGCTGGCGCTGCCCACCCGACAATTGGTTGGGCAAATGATCACTACGCTGCCCCAGACTAACCCGCTCAAGCGCTTGCGCTGCAAGACGGCGGCGTTCGGAGAACGGAATACCTCTATAGATAAGAGGCTGCATCACATTACCCAGTGCAGTGGTGCGGGTTAGCAGATTGAAACTCTGAAAAATGAACCCGATCTCTTCGTTACGAATTTGCGCAAGCTCGTCGTCGTTGAGCTCACCAACATCACGCTCATTCAGGATGTACTGCCCACTACTGGGTTGGTCGAGGCAACCCATGATGTTCATCATGGTCGACTTACCAGAGCCAGAAGAGCCAATAAAGGCGACGTATTCATTGCGTTTGATGTCTACGCTGACGTTCTGTAACGCATGAATGTCCTGATCGCCCATCACATAGGTTTTGGTCACATTCGCCATGCGGATAACGCTAGCCGCCGACATTTGTGTTGTTCTCCTCCTGCGCGTCCAAAGCATCGCCATCTTTGAGTCGACGCAAGGTTCTGGCAGGACCAGTGACAACCTTGTCTTCTACATCGAGGCCTGACGTCACTTCCTGATACTGATCGTCAGATAAGCCGACGGTAACAATCTGCTTGTGCGCGCGACCATCGCGTTCAACAAAAACATAGTGTTGCTGCGTTCTGGCGCTGCCAATTTCTTCGGTTGCAATTGCCTGTACGGGGAGGGACAACACCTCTTCTTCAGACTCAGTAAAAATAGCTGCCCGACAAGACATACCCGGACGTAACGCAATACCGTTACTCTCGGTAATGCGGATACGCACCAAAAAGGTCAAACCGCGGCGGTTTAATTCTGTTTTGGCGGTGTTGGCAATGAACTCCACAACACCAAGTAGCGGTTGGTCTGGGTAGGCGATAGCAACTATTTCTGCCGACTGACCGATGCGTATATCCGCCACATCGGCTTCATCTACGTAAACCTCGGTGATAATGCTGCTCGGGTCCGCGATGGTCATCAAACCACTGCCCGGAATGTTGGTGGTGCTCGATATCGCTGTCTCGCCCACTTCAATATCGAGTGAGGTGACCACGCCACCTATGGGTGCTCGCACCTGCGTCTTGGCGAGTTGATCGGCAAACTGCTGGAGTTGCGCTTTGGTCTGTACCAGGCGCTCCAGTGAACTCTTAAGGTCCACCTGCGCCATCTTGTATTGATGGTCGAGCGCCTCATGAGAGTCTTCATCAAGCAATTTTTGTTCGAACAGCTGTTGGCTGCGATTGCGCCGCCGCTTGAGGTTCTCAAGGTTCAGTTTGGCACCTTCTATCGCAATGTCCTGCAAGCGCACGGAGGCTTCGTTTTGCTGCAGTTGGGCAGTAAAGGCTTCAGCATCAATCTGCAAAACCAGCTGACCTTCTGTGACCTTATCGCCCTCAGACACGTGCACGGCTGTCACGCGGCCAATGACTTCACTGGTTAAGGTTACTTCGTTCTCATGCGCCAGGCTGCCGCTGGCGAGTATCGACGGCCTAATCGTTCGAAACACCGGCTCGTCATGGGTAACTGATACCCCACTACCGCCACCATACCCACGGTTTAGCAATGGAATAGCAACCGCCAAAACAACCAGCAAAACTACAAAAAATATGCGGGATTTAGGCATGTCTGAAGGCATCTCCTTAAACGCTTATAGCGCCATCACCAAGAAGACGCCGGACAGTAACAGGATTGGTACGAGCACTATCAAACAGCAGTGCAGCCAGGATTTTTCAGTCCATAACCGATAGCCGAAAACCATTAGTCCAGCAGACCAGATGCGCGTTAAATCCAAATTGTCGCCCCAGCGCACAAGCGCAGAGTTAGCCGGGTCAATGCGCAGCAAATTGGTCATGCTCAATGGGTTCAGCCCCGAAAACGACACATACCCCGAGGCAAAGAACAACGTGGCAAGCCCGGCGATCAACGAGAAGAGGATTGGCATGTTCGACCAGGTCACAAAGCTCAGCCAGGATTTGAAACCGATCTTGGTGCCACTGAACATCGACGCCAGCGCGAAGTAGCCGCTATGCAGCAGCGCAATAACAACAGTGCCGA
The DNA here is from genome assembly GCA_964611345.1 of uncultured Pseudomonadales bacterium. Lineage (GTDB taxonomy): Bacteria > Pseudomonadota > Gammaproteobacteria > Pseudomonadales > Azotimanducaceae > JALZVT01. The sequence goes on along the minus strand of CAZSYU010000044.1, from coordinate 26,235 downwards.
CCACAGCACCAATAGTGCTCGCCCACATAAGACGACCTTCAGGCATGGCATCGAACCTTTCCCGGGCCTCCGCAAGCTCAGCTTCGGTCAGATCGCTGCCGGCTTGTTGCAGCATATCCTCAGTAAGCAGCTCTGGATCAGAAGAGTAGAAGAAGACGAAGGTGGCCAGGCCGGTCATCAAGAGCAGTAACAGCATCGGTGGCAACCAGGATGGCTCACTGCGTAACTGCATAAACGCTTGCTGCGGTGCCGCGAAGATATTTACTAGCGTATTTATCATTGAATTCCCTTTCCCAATCACAGGTGGCCAGAGTGACGCCAGCACTCCGGTACCAATCTCACGAAGGCAACATAATAGTCAAAATGTCGATTCGCGGCGGCATGTTAAACCGGAACGGCACCCCAACCATACCCGTTCCTGTGGTGACAAAGATCAGCCGTTTGTTAGGTCCTATCTGCACAGTATGCAGCTCCTTATCAAAGGGATGCTCCGTGGGGATCACCTTGTGAATCAGGACAGGAATCCTGACCTGACCGCCGTGCGTATGACCGGCAAGCATCAGATCGTAGTCCAAACCGGCCGGAACATTGAACGCCATATCGGGGTTATGGGTTAGCAAGAATAGCGGCAGGCTGGGCAAGTCTGCCGAGAACCCAAAGTCCTGCCGTTGCTCCCAGAGGTCGGAGGTTCCTGCAACTATCACCTCATGCCCGGCCAGGGTCACAACTTGCGCGCGATTCTCCACCAGTGAAACATCAAGAGCGCTCAGCGCGGCATACAGCTCTTCGGTGTAGATCGGACCCGGAAAACCCACATCGTGATTGCCGAGCACCGCAAAGGTGGGGGCATGAAGATCTGCCAGAGCAGCGAGTGCCCCGGGTATCTCGTCAGGCGGCAGATAGTAGAGGAAGTCCCCCGCAATCATTACGGCGTCTGGTGCTTCTTTGTTGATTCGGTCAACAATGCGCCGCATGGGCATCGTATGGGTGAATATCCCAAAGTGCGTATCAGAGAACAATGCCAGCTTGAGAGTGGGTCCGTGGCCCTGCGCTGCCGCCCGCTGCAGGACGATATCTGAGTGCTTGACCAGTAAAATGCGTGGTTCGATAAACCGCGCGTAGGCAAAGACGCTAGCGGCAATAAAGGCCCCTAGGGCTCCCACTAACATCGCTCCCCGCTGAGTTAATCGCCATTGCTTGAGAAAGACAGCAAGGCCAACCAGCAGCAACGGCAGAGCCAGGTAACTGGCCCAGAAAAGTGACTTAAAAAGCACCGTTTCTTGACCTCATCCGCTCGCAACGCCCCCCTGATCAGCTTCTACTGCGTACATGCTTAACTGTTATACAGAAGCATCCCAGCGACTTCAGGGCCTCTCGACGGACAACCCACCATGTCTACCCATCCAACGGTAAATTCGTGGTAACTTCATGATTTGGGTTCAGGGGTGGAGCAACGTACTCCAGCTACCTGTCGCCAACAACTTTCGTTAGAGATTTGGGGAGAAAGATTTGAAAACTATTTTTGATGGCCCACCTACAAAAGGGACTCTAGATGAGGCCATAAAGTCCAGGCGCAAGCCGCTGTCCGCTGCCGGTATCGGGGTGCTCGCCGCAGTGGCTGTGGCACTGCCTACAGTGTCATTCGCCCAATCTGGGGACGACCCCAGAAATGAAGGCATCGAAGAGATCATCGTTGTTGCCCGTAACCAGAAAGAGACCTTGCAAGAGGCCCCACTGGCGGTCAGCGCTCTCACTGAAGAGACGCTCGACGTCTTCCGCATCGATGAGGCAACCGATCTGGTTAGCCGCATACCCACCCTGAACATATCAATAGGCGGGTCTGGCGCGGGCGCTGGCGTGAACCTGCGAGGTATCGGTTCTTCGTTCATCTCTAACGCATTCGATTCCGCCGTAGCGCTGAACTATGACGGCATCTCAGTGAGCACCCAGCGCTTGCTGCAAAGTGCCTTTTTCGATGTCGAGCAGGTGGCGGTTCTTAAAGGACCACAATCGCTGTATTTCGGCAAGGCCGCCTCTGCGGGTGTGTTGGCGTTAACATCGGCCAACCCCACCGACGAGTGGGAGACCAGAATCAAGGTTTCGCATGAATTCGAGGAGAACGGCAATACTATAGGTGGGCACATTTCCGGGCCCATTACCGAAACGCTCGGCTTTCGACTCGCAGGTGAAGTGCAGGAGTTCGATAAGTTCACGCAGATTGAAGCCGGCAACCCCACTCAAGATCGCAACCGCGGGTTAGAGAACATCATCGCGCGGGCAACCTTTCACTGGGAGCCACTAGACAACTTCACGGCCAACCTGAAGGTCAACTACAATGAGCAACGCTCAGAAATCCTGAACAGCAACCTGGACATCTTTTGTGGCGGTGATGGGTTGCCCGATCCTTCCGTTCTGCTGGGCGGCGCCTTTGGCGCCACTCCGGGCATCGATTTGTTCCTGCCAACCCACGATTGCAATATTAACGACGGGCAGTTTGTTGGCCCTGACGGCAATGCACTGATCAATTCCGTACCCATCGGGTCACCGGGCGAAGACCGGTCGGATATCTCCCAGGCCTACAACAACACCGATACGTTGTTTGCTCGCTTGCAGCTCGACTGGGCGGTCAATGAAAATTTCGACACCACACTGTTGGTGGGCTACATCGATCTCGATAATGAGTACAACGATTCGTTTAATTCAACAGGTGCAAACCCTGACGGCAGTGCAGCCGGTTTAGTGGCGCCGTTTGAGAATACGCTGGAACAGATTACCCTTGAAGCCCGGTTCGCCAGTAGCTTCGATGGGCCGTTTAATTTCCAGCTGGGCGCCTTCTGGGAAGACCGAGACATCGGACACGAAACCTCACAGAACGCCTTCAACCCATCACTACTTGGCCCGCTACAGCCCTTTGTCCCGTTCCCGCTGGGGCCCGACCCAGCCACCGGCTTTACCTTTGACTGGCTCGCTGATCGTCCTATCGAAGCGGAAGCCCTGTCATTCTTTGGCAGCATCAACTACCAGATAACAAACAACCTTGAACTTAGCGGCGGTGTGCGCTGGACGGATGAAGAAAAAAGCACCTCTATCGCCTTCCCCTTTGTTCACGCCGGTGTTGTGGCGCTCGGTGCCGTACCGTCCGGCTTTGAAACTGGCGACATCGAGTTTGAAGACGACAACTGGTCACCAGAAGTGGTTCTGCGCTACCTGATCAACGACGACATATCTGTTTACGGCGCCTATAAAACTGGCTTTAAGTCTGGCGGCGTTGATAACAACACTTTGCCAACCGGTTCGGTACTCGACCTGACGAGTTCAGATGTGGCTGCTCGTACTGCCGCCGAAGATCTGCTGCGCTTTGAATCGGAAGAATCCGAAGGTTTTGAGGTGGGTCTGCGCTCGCAATTTCTGGATCGCGCCCTCACGCTCAACCTGACTGCCTATTTCTACGAATTCACAGACCAGCAGGTCCAGATATTCGACCCCGCAGTGTTTGCTTTTTCCACCTTCAACGCCGGCGAGGTCGAAACCAAGGGTATAGAGCTAGACTTCTTCTGGCTAACGGAAGCCCCAGGGTTAAGCTTCTCCGGTTCCTGGGCGTACCTGGATACTGAAATTACCGGCGACCTGTTTGCTGCCAACGGTCAAAACTTGCGCGGCCGCCGTGGCAGCCTGTCGCCCAAGTTCTCAGGCAACATAGCAATCAACTGGGAAACCCAACTCAGTGATGGCCTGAACCTGCGCATCAGTCCCAACGTCGCCTACAAGAGCAGTTACATCCTTGGTGGGGCATCTGTCGAACCCTTCGATGCGGTAACGAACCCCCTTGGGGACATTCGACAAAGCAAGTACGCAACACTTGATGTCAACGTGTCCCTGTTCTCGCCGAGCGAATCCTGGCGCCTGTCACTTATCGGTACCAACCTGACGAACAAACGCTACCTGACGTTTGCCGGCCCGGCGCCGTTTCGTCCACCCGGTGGTGATGACCAACTCGTTGGTTTGAGCCGCGGCGGGCAGATTTTCCTGGAGGCTGCACTCCGGTTCTAGTCTGTACCTGCCACCCGCGTGCCCCAACTCTGGCGGTACGCGGGTGATCCTCTTTCCAGTAGTCTCCAACCTCCAACCTCCAATCTACAACCCCAATATGCAAATAGAAGCCTATGTTGTCGTTAGTGACGACGACATGCTCGCCGATCACAATGGCAAACTTCCAGCCGCGCTTAAAAACGATGCCGAGTGGGCCTTTTTCCAGGCCGGTCTCAATCGATCGGATGTCACCATCCTTGGCCGCCGCTCCCACGCAGCCACACCCAATCATAAACACCGCAGACGCATCGTGATGACGCGCTCGGTCGACACCACAGGGGTAATCGATCAAGACCGCGCCTTGTTTTGGAACCCTGCTGAAACAGATCTAACAGACGCCCTCGCCGTCTTCGATGCAAACCTGGGTCACCTGGCCATCGTTGGCGGCCAGGCGGTGTTTGACTACTTCCTCACGGGACCCTTCAAATACACCGCCTTTCATCTAAGCCGGGTGCATGGGGTAGAACTGCCGGGTGGCACAGGCGTTTTCGGAGCAGTGGAAGCCACAGGTAACACGGCCGAAGCTGTACTTACAGCGAACGGCTTTACACCTGATCCAGTGCGCGTACTTGATGAGGGCGTCGACGTGGTGACCTGGAAACCGAATAGCCTGTGAACTGGCCGCCCGCGCCTTGATATAATGCTCCCAGATCTTTGGCATTCATCACAACAGGCTTTCACAGTATGAACTGGACCGTTTACCTTTCCGGCGAGATACACACCGACTGGCGAGCGCAACTCATCGATGGTGCCGCGAAACTCAAACTGCCCATTGAGTTTACCTCCGCGGTTACCGACCACCCGGCGAGCGACGCCGCCGGTGATGTACTGGGTGAGGAGGCGAATAACTTTTGGCGCGACCACAAGTCCGCAAAGGTTAACGGTCTGCGCACCAACACCTTGATTGAAAAGTGCGATCTGGCGGTTGTGCGGTTTGGCAGCCAGTACAAACAATGGAACGCGGCGTTTGATGCCGGCCGTTGCGCAGCTCTGGGCAAACCCTACATCACACTGCACGACGAGGACATCATCCATCCTCTCAAGGAAGTAGACGGCGCAGCACTCGCATGGGCAACAGATATCAAGCAGGTTTTGGAGATCCTGCGCTACACCACAATGACCAAGTAAGAAAAAATGGGAGAGCAGCATGTCTAATGCGGAACACGAAGTTGTATCTATATACCCCTTTACCGACGAGACCAAAGAAGAGTTACTCAGTAAGGCTGGGGAATGCACGTTCAACTGGTCAACCAAAGATGGCTGGCCCGTGGGTGTCATTCATGCCTTTGTGTGGCGTAACGGCAGAGGCTGGATTACCTGCGGCACACACCGCCACCGCGTGTCCGCCATCCGCAGAGATCCACGCTGCTCCGTGGTCGTGAGCGGCGTCGCAGCTCCAAACGGACCCAACGGTGCCATTACCTTCAAAGGTCGGGCAATCATTCATGAAGATGAAGAAACCAAAAAGTGGTTCTACCCCGCACTGGCTTATGGACCCTACACTCGGGCAGGCAAAGAAGGCGAGATGTCGGCAGAAGAGAAAGCCCAGGCAGACGCCTTTGTCGAACGTCTGGATTCACCGTTACGAGTTATCATCGAGATTGTTCCAGAGAAGTGGATCATGCTCGACAGCGACAAGATGGCTAAAGACACTGCGGGCGAACTGACAGACGAGGAGCGTGGTCCGCTGCTTGAAGCCGATGCAGAACGCATGCCGAAAGAGCTTGAGAAGCGTGGACTGAGCTAGAGCGCGAGACATCGGGAACCAATGTTTGCGCCTACCGACACATTAAGCTTTGAGCACCCTTTGTAACGGCAGTTGCAGCAGGTTAGTGCAGGTCCAATACAAAACCATGGCCGCCGGAAACGGGTAAAACATTATAAAGAACCCGACCGACATAAGCAGGAGTCGAGTTTTCTCTGCATCAAGCTGAACTTTACTTACCCCTGTTCTGGTCAAAACGAGTGTGCTCCACACCGTGACTGCGGTCATCAAAACAGGTAACAGGCTCAGTTTATTACCTAACAAAGGCACCGAGAATCCCAGTTCACCCAGCACATCTGGGTAGGCAAGATCGTCTATCCAAAGGAAACTCTCACCACGCAGAGCTGGCATTTCACCGAGTGCGTTGAACACCGCAATCAGCACGGGCACCTGAATGAGAGTACCGAGCATTGGTTTGAGAGTGTAGAAAGGACTAACGCCATGTTCACTATGCGCGGCCATGATCCGTTCGTGCGCTTCTTCACCATCGAACTTTGCCTTTATCTGGGCAAGCTCTGGCAGCAAACTGGCTTGCACCTGCGTCACACGTCGCTGCAAGCGAGCTGTCAGCACAGACACGGGTAGCAGGAGTAGCTTCATAGTGAGTGCAAGTAAAAGAATCGCCATACCCCAACCGCCGTTCATAGAGGCGAATAGCTGTCCATGGATATAGATTAAGGCAGCCTCTACCAGCTTGGCCAAACTGGCCAACCAGCCCCACAAGTGCACGTAGCGCATTCGCTCAAGCTGTGGCACTATCGATCCAAGCTCCGCTTTAGGAAGTCGATATGACACCCAGTTTGGCAGCGGCAACCCTTCAGCTTGATCTGTCCACACACCCTCTTCGGTTACTCGATACTCTAGCCCCGGAGCTTTAAACGCGTGCGCCTCGTAGCGACCCGATACAACCAGCCACTCATTATCTAGCGCGTTGGTTGCGCCGTCTGGTTCGCGACCGTCAACACCGTTTTCAGTAACAAGATCGACTCGCGTTGCACTGTAAAAGCTGGCCAATCCCGAAAACTGGTAAGACTCGCTAACCTCGTCACTGGCGATTAAGGAGAACGCGTTTTCTTCCACATCTGCCGAGACATTGCGAGTACATGCAAAGGCGATGAACAGCCCTATCGCCGACAAAATAATGCAAGCATCGAGCGATCGAACTGGATTGCTAAGCTTTCGAATCACTAACTCTCTTAACCAGACTCACCAGTTCACTCGCACCTGCTGCATCGGAGTTGTCGAGGTTAAAGACAAACTGTTCCGGCGGGCTAATGTTGAAACTTAATGTTCGCAATTGGAGCTTGCCATCATCCGGATGGTACACGTGTCCTATCTGATCACGGACGCTCACCTCCAGGGGCGTCAGTGGAATCTGTTCGTAGTCAGGGTTGTTAACTTTGCGTGGCACATCGACGAAGACAACTGGTTTGTTTAACCCAAATGCATATTCGAGGGCTGCGCCCGACCAGTCGCTAATCATGACATCTGACTGCTGAAGAGACTCCTGTCCGTCCACGTTTGCTTCAAATTTGAAACGCGGGTCGTTTGTGTGTTCCGTACGTATGGCATTAACTTTCTGCCCCCAAAATTTGATCGTCTGGGGATGCGGCCGCAGTGTAATCCGATGGCCGTCGGCGAGTAGATCTGCTACTAGCGTCTGGCCCAATCCTGATTCAATAATTCCGGTTTCGCCCCATGACGGCGCAAACAGCACGTGCCAGGAACCATCGCCGACCGAGCTTGTTGATGCTCTGGTGGCTGCCTCTCTGCGGATTGCATCGAGCCTGGAATAGCCATGCTCAAAGACGGCCTTGGGTGCTAGCCCGGCATTCGCCTCCAGAGCGCGCAACTCCTCAACATGGTGTGGTCCGGCGCAAAAAATCGTGTCGTAGTGATCAAGTGCTCCGGGACGGTACACCATATGCAGGCTTACCAGCGAATGCTGAACGTACACATAGTGAACGGGGTAACTGGAACGCTTCACCTGATACAGTTCGATATCAGGCATGGTCATCACCATGACATCGGTTTCAATGTTCGCGAACAGCCAATTGCGAATGGCACCCTCATCAATGAGAAACGAGTAGAATCGCGGATGATCAAACTGCAAACCGGGATCATCTTCGGCCGAGCTCAGGTAACAAATCGGCAAGTCGGACTGCTCCAAAACTTGCTCGATCAAGCCCTGTAAGTGCGGCCAGTAATTCCGCCCTTCAGAGTAAAAGGTCAGGCGACGAAGAGACCTGTCGAGCTGCAAGAAAGAGACAACGCTACGAATTCGATGAAAGAAAGCTCGAAGCACAACAATCAACGCTTGCGCACAACAACTCTACTCACCACAGGGTCTTCGTCTTTGTATTTTGCCATGCCGCACCCCGTCACGCGATAGTCAAGCGTAAATCCAAGCTCGTCGGTGAGTTGAGCGACAAACGTATCGGTGTCGATAAATCGACGATAGTGACCACCGAAGGTTTTTTTTAGCGCAGCATCCTCTTTTGCCCGAAACTCAAAGAACACCTGCTCGCCTGACTTCACGTGCTCGGGTAACAACCGCAGTAACCGTTGTTCCTGCTCATCGTTCAAGGCATGCATGACAAACCGCGAATAAAAAGTGACAGCCCGGTTTGCGAGCGCAGCTCTGGCTGTGCGCACAAGCGCAGACAGATCTATAGAGTTGGTGATGTCACCCCGCAAAAACGAGGAGTGTCGAATCTTTGCCTCGGCAGCATAGGTTTCGCAACTGATAACCGCCTGCTCAGAAATATCCATTGCTGTGGTTATTCGCCCTTGACTGGCAAAATAGTGGGCATCACGGCCGTTACCACTGCCTAGTTCGACGATACCGTTGGCTGGATCGGTGTCGCTGAGTACCGACACACAAAACTGCGAAGGCAGGTGCCCGTGGTTTTGCTTGTAGAACTCATCCCAATATTGGCTGTTGAGCGCATCATCTTTGTCATTCGACACTACGCCTCACCCTGATCAGAACCGTCTGTATCAGCAGCCTCTTGAGCAGCTTTTTTTCCGACAAATAGTCCCTTTAACTTGTACCAGTAGGTCTTAACTGCCAGGCCAACTGCGACAAAAAAGCCAACAATTGCAGACATGATCGCGCTACCTGAGCCTGGATCAATGTAGGCAAAGGCCGACGGAGTGAAGCTTGCAGCCAATATCGCGAGAATAAGCCGATTGGTCATGTGAAGTATCCTACAATCTACGAATCAAGTTTACGGCCAGTGTGATTATCGTACAACGTGCATGCCCCATCGTCACGATAGTATAGAAGCCGGACGTGGTTAAAACCCGACCTAAAGAGTTTCGGGTTGACAAAACTGCTGTATCGCTGCGCTCCTGTTTGCCTGACTACAAAGCTCTCCCTATTGAATTCCAGCACCAGAGTCCCACTCGCCTCTACAACTTCGGGTACAACTTCTGGTACAACTTCTGGTACAACTTCTGGGCCAAGCTGAAACACAACATGGGCCGCTAGAAATCGCCGTGGATCAGTTGACATGTACAGCTGACTCTCGTTTGGCTCGATACTGAGACCTGGCAGACAGGCACCTGGCTTTTCTGGCCGCGGCAACTCAGGCAAAGACGCCACTAGCGCAGCATCGATGGATGCCCGGGATGGATTCTCCCGAACGGAAAAATCGAACTTTTTGGGAAGCTCAACCCAACCCAGAGTCGAAAGAATGCGCCGCGGAATCCCTGCTTCTTGCTTCCGCGCATCCAGCCACTGGTCATCAGGCTCGGCTCCTTCCATGACGACGTGCTTTATAAGCGGTAGTAAGTCCGTCGATTGCAGGGGTGAGGTACTTCGACGCGCGACGGTTTGCTGCGGATATTTGACAAACAGAGGCACAGACGCAATATCTACAAATGAACTGTTAGTAGGTTCGCGCCGGGACATTCCGGGCGTGAATCGAACGCCGTGATCGGCGGTAACAATAACAAGCGCTTCATCGTAGCGTCCTGCTTCACGCAGCGTGCCAAGCACTCGACCCAGCGCCGCATCGACAAAGCGCAGTTGCCACTCATAGAGTTCACGGGCTTCAATGACTGCCCAGGGCTGATCAATAAATCGATCTCCCTGACCATCCAAAAGATGTCCTGATAGAGCGCCGTGAGGGAACAGGCGCTGTCCCGAAGGCAGGATAGTGTAAGGAATATGCGGCAACACGAGATGCAAAAACTGCAGATTAGGGCCGTCACTGGTCTGGAGCCCAGTAAGAAAGCGCTCCAAACTGGCAATTCGTGCATCCTTGCCTGTTAGCGACCAATTTTTTAAAAAACCCATCCAGTTGGCTCCAACCGGGGGCAAATGCGTGGTTAGTACGCGAAAGCGGGTCATGTAGCCAAGCAGTACCGCTGTGTCGATTGCGATTAGTCGCCAGTTACGGGGTTGGCGACAACGTTCTGGATCGCACAGTTTTGTGATCGGTTCTTCGATATGCAATCTGTAACGAGGAGCGGCAAAGCTGAATAGATTCTCGGGATAGGACGTCGCATCCGGAGAGAGCCCGAGACTGGGCGTTCTACCGGAAAGCATAGCGGGAAGCACAACTCTGGTACTCGCTGCAGAAGAAGAAGCCTGTGAATACCAAGTAGACACGGCGGCGAACTTTGCGAAGCTGGGATAGCGCGCCTCATCTATCTCTAGTTCATCATTGAGCAGTGTTGTGAGCGCCAATTCATCAAAAACAACAAGCACGATATCAGGCAAGGGTGCGTTGGTTCCGGTGCTGTCTGGGTCGGTGCCAGAAGTAGCAATGTCCTGAAGCAAATAGTTACTAGGCAACTGCACCAAAAACAAAACTGGAAAAATCAGGGCGCTGATCCCAGCGAGCCGCAGAAAGCGTACGGTGGTTTCGTATTTTCGTAAGAACCAGACTGCTGCCGCCGAGATCGAAATTGCTATGAACAACTCGAGCACAGGCGTTAACGTCTCTAACGCAGCCCGGATAACTTGCATAAGGACAACGGAACTTAACCCCCAGGCAGCGAAAGCCGGCAGCCAGCGCAAGTGTGACTGGAGTGGCGTCAATGCGAGCCAGACCAGAAGCAGCAGAATCGGAATGAGAAAACTCACGGCGACAGTGAACAGCAGCAGCGGCCAACCCAGCAGTCCGTGGGCAACAAGGTAGGTGTTGTTATTCAGCAATAAATCGAAGAGTGGCTGCGCGTAAGCGAAATTCCACAATGCGAGCAGTGGCAGCGCAACACCTGAAGCCTCACGGCTTGTCGAAATGTCCTTATTGTCTCTTATGCGCTTTTCGCCCCTGCGCGCTCACACCGGCGCAATATAGCGAACATATCGAGCAAACGCATGAGTTTGGTTTGCAGCCAAATCAGGCCATTACTTCAGGGAATGAACTGAATTGGCGAAGACCAGGCTCGTTCTTGCAAAGTAGCCGCAAGATCCGAGCGCGGTTTAGTGCGAGCTTTTAGCGCATCCCAGGTGTTCCACCGACAAGTGGGGTTCTCCAGCACCCGCGCGTAATAGAATGCACGTTGCTGATTATCAAAATCTGGATCCTTCCACACCACTCGCAACTCAGCAGCACCCGTATCGGCACTAATACTGCAATCGCTTAAATCCACTCTGGCACCATTGTCTGGACAACGATTCGTGTCTGTGTCAACGGCTACCTCTCCCGCACAAGCGACATCGATCACTTCTTCGTGGGTATCACCCGCGGCATCGATCCAGCCCTTGATGATTTGCAGTCGCTGGAGTGGCGCACTGTTGGCATCCGCCTGGGCCCAGACTGCAAACTGTGGGGCCTCTCCACTGGACACAAGGTTTCCACCCATGGTGACACCACGGGCGTAAGCGGCGGCAACACCCTCGGGCGTGTCTAACAGATCATCCGGCAAGCCATAGCCAGCAAACAACCGCACTCGAATGCGCGGGCCAGAGGTGGCAAAGGTCTCTTTGCGCCGAAAAGCGGCATAGATCGCTTCGCGAGTATTCTCTTCCGCCCAGACAGCAGCAAGGCCGGAGGCACCAAATTCGGTTTGCTGGCCACTCACAAAGTTCTCACCGTCTACTTTCTGAACGTCTTGCCCGGGCAGCAGGTTCAACACAATACTGTCAACAAAATCCAGCGGGACCGAACCCCGCATCTGCGACTCCGCAGACAATACACCCAACTTCGATGAAAAATTGGATTCATCATTCTGCGCTGCCCCCGTATGCGTATCGCTCGATCCGATAACGCCGAACGTAAAGGGGTTAGTCATACCCTGGGCTTCCAACTGCAGGCCGTGCCGCCAGGCCTCACGTACATAGCTGCCTTCGGGCTTGCTTGGCATAGGTTTGCCCAAGCCCACGCCGCGAGTGCTCACCAATTCAAACCCGGCCCACTCATCACGGCTGGACAACGCCGGATGGGTCTCGGAGGTGCCTTTGATTTGGGTAATCTCCACCAACGGTTCATTGCGAATGCGCTGTTGCGTGTATTCATCGTCGAATGGGTCACCCGCCCAATCCTCCAACTTGAACATATGGCCGTTCGATTTGTTGGAGTTGTGCGGTATAGCAAGCGACTCCACACCTGCTTCGCGCAACACGTCCATCCAGTCCCACAAGTCTTCGGGGTCTCGGGAATGCATTCGCGAAAACGGCACCTCAGGAACGGAATCGCTACCTTTAAACACAACGTTACGATGAAGGCTGCCGCTATCGTCTGAGGTGGTTGTGTATTCGTAGGCTACAAACGTAGTGAACCGCCCTGGGTCGTTATGCTTGTCTGCAGCTTCGATCGAATCAGCCCAGGCACTCCGCGTAATGGCTAACGATTCTTCACGGTCAACCTCCCCGCCCACTATCGCGAGAGCCAAAGCTCGCGCTACACCAAAACTCCGCATCCGATCGAGCAAACTCATGCGACCCATATTGTCGGGCGCATTCAAGTCATGTAACACCTCGGCAAAAGAGTGTTTCGAAAAGTCACTATTGGTATCAGCAGCAACAGGCGCAACGCCCATAAACATGCCGTGATCGGTCACCCCGTAGAAATCGAGCGGTTCGCGCAATTGCATTTCAAAGCCCGCTGGATGGCTGATGGCTTCGCCCTTTGCAAAGCGGTAGGCATCAGAAGGCGTTGCCAGTGTGCCAAAGGCATAAGCGTCGAAAGAGTATTTAGTGTGTACATGCAGGTCGCCAAAATAGGCATTGCGGTTGGTGTTGCTACTCGACGTGCCCGGAGCGGCAGGGGTGGCTGCTACCGACTGCCGATCAACAATGGTGTGTTCGGTTGCAAACAATGGTGTTGCGAGCGCCGCGCGTTGTTCAGGTGTTGGCCCACCAGAGCCACCACCACAGGCGCTTAGGAACCCCGCGAGCAATACAAATCCAACTAACGCAGTTCTGCTATAGCGCATCACTTATCTACTCCAAAATATCAGTTGAGTTTTCAGGTGCCCACCTGAGTTAGGGTGCGTATTGAATTGGCGAAGACCATGCCCGTTCTTGCAGGGTTGCTGCCAAATCTGGACGTAACGCCGACCCTGCCCGAATCGCGTCCCATGTACTCCACCGGCAGGTCGGGTTCTCCAAAACGCGAGCGTAGTAGAAAGCGCGCTGGTCGAGTCGAAAGTTCGGGTCGCTCCAGACAGTGCGCAACTCAGTGTCCCCGGTGTTGGCGCGGGTGCTGCAATCCTCCAGATCAACAGAAGCGCCGTTATCTGGACAGCGGTTGGTCGCGGGGTCTACAGCCACACCTCCAGCGCAGGCGACATCGAAGACGGCTTCATGAGTGTTGCCCGCCGCGTCGATCCAGCCCTTGATAATTTGTACTCGCTGGAGTGGTGCGCTGTTGACATCTGCTTGCGCCCAAACCGCAAATTTTGGCGTGCTACCCGGCTTAGGCGACAGCACCGCCCCCATAGTGACACCATTCGCATAGGCCTCGGCCACGCCATTTGTGCGCTCCAGTAAGTCAGCAGAAAAGTCATACCCTGCAAAGAATCGCAACCGCAGTCTTGGTCCAGAGGTTGCAAAGGTTTCTTTGCGTCGCAGTGCTGCATAAATCGCCTCGCGCGTGTTTTCTTCCGCCCATACCGCCGCCAACCCGGATGCGCCAAAGGTGGGTTGCGCGCCACCGATGTACGTCTCGCCATCCACTTCAGTAATCGCCTGTGGCGCGACAGCGTTGAATAGCAGAGAGTCAATGGGACCAAAAGGCACAGAGCCGCGAAGTTGCGCATCTGCAGAGAGAACCCCCAACTTGGAACTGAACTTTGCTTCATCGTTTTGCGCCGCCGCCGTGTGCGTATCGCTGGAACCAATCACACCAAAGGCGTAAGGATTAGAAATCCCCTGCGCCTCGAGCGCCAACCCGCGCCGCAAAGCGTCGCGCACATAGCTGCCTGCCGGCTTGCTAGGCAGCGTTGTTGCCACCCGAAACTCCATCAATTCAAAGTCAGCCCACTCATCCGTAGTCGACAGTGCGGGGTGAGTTTCTGACGTGCCTTTAATCTGGGTAATTTCCACCAACGGTTCATTGCGGAGCCGTTGCACGGCGTAGTCATCATCGATCGGATCCCCCGCCCAATCCACCAGTTTGAACATTTGGCCATTGGAACCGTTAGAGTTATGGGGAATCGCCAGTGACTCCACCCCCGCCTCGCGCAGAGTATCCATCCAGCTCCACAGGTCTTCGGGGTTGTTTGAATGCAAACGCGAAAACGGAATTTCTGGAACGTCGTCGCTGCTCTTGAAGACGACGTTGCGATGCAGATTACCTTGGTCCTCTGAAGTGGTGGTGTACTCGTAGGCAACAAAGGTTGTGAATCGCCCAGGGTCGTTATGCGCATCCGCTGCATTTACTGTATCTGCCCAGGCGCGTCGCGTGATCGAGAGAGTTTCCTCCGGGTCAATTTCGCCAGCGATGATCGCTGGTATTAGTCCCGCGAGCAAACCTCGAAAACCGCGTAATCGGCGCGGAAAGCTCATACGCCCCATGTTGTCGGGTGCGTTCAGGTTATGCACAACTTCGGTGAACTCATATTGACCAATATCGCTACCGGGATCAGCCGCAACGGGCGCAACCCCCATAAACATGGCGTGATCGGTCACCCCGTAAAAGTCCAGCGGTTCACGCAACTGCATGTCGAAGCCCGCCGGGTTCTTTATGGCTTCGCCCTTCGCAAATCGATACGCATCATGAGGGGTAGCCAGAGTGCCAAAGGCATAAGCATCGAACGAATAGGTGGTGTGCACGTGCAGATCCCCAAAATAGGCGTTCCGCTGGGGGTTAGCGACTGGCGCCCGACTAACGATCTTGTGCTGGGTGGCAAACAATGGCTGTGCAAGCGCTGCGCTGCCCTGGTTCAGATTCGGCGCATCGTCGCGACCGCACCCACTCAGTAGTAGGTGTGCCAGTGCTAGTCCAACCAATCGAAATCTCATCCCTGGCTTCACCCTTCACCCTAACCTGTCCCCGAATTTCAAAGGCCTATTGGGAGCAGTTCCAGATTGTTCAATACGCTAATTTTATTTAGCATTATGCTAATTTATTGTGGCAACATTATGGCCAACGCAGACACTTCTCGCAACAAGGGTCTTATGGATCGCCCATGGCAAATTCCCCCACCAATTCAGCAGCAAACCAGCCCATACGCAGCCGGGCAGCAACCGAGCAAAAACTGATTGACGTTGCTCTGAACCTCATTCGCCAGAAAGGCATTCTGGCCGGGCTGAACCTCCGCGAGGTCGCAGAAGGCGCCGGAGTGAACCGCGGCAACATCTACCACTACTTTGGTTCACGGCAAGACTTGCTACGTGCCGCGATCAGTCACCGTTTTACGGCAATGACCGCCGCGCTAAAGACCGATCGCAACCCGCGAACATTCATGGAACGGCGGCTGCGAGCGTTTCGCGCAAAAAACTCATCCCGCGATAGCGAACTACGCGCATTGCTGGTGATAGACGGCGATGACAGCGTCGACCCAATGCCAGCCTACGAAGCTGCCCTCAGCCAGTTGCGCCAGGAGGTAATCAACGGCGCAATCGATCGTGGGCATGATCTGGAAGCACTACAGGTGGCCCTTAACGCAGCGCTGCGCGGCTACCGAATTTTTCGGCGCCCCTACGCCAGGCGTCTGGGAATAAAAGTCGGCGAACTGGATGATCGTGTCACCGGAGTTGTCCAACTTTGGATCCAGTCAATGCGCCAACCACCGGAGGTTCGCCGCAAAATTTGACGCAGATCCACAGCATTGAAGTGTATAGTTTTGTAAGGATAGAAGCCTGGTGTTAAACCAGACCGTCGTCCATGGTAGTTTTGCGGTACGGTAGTAGGAAAAGTAGCGTTCAACTTCAGGTAGCGATACTCAGCATGAGTCCATTAGCAAGACACGACGGCGGTTGTTCTGGCTCAATGTTCCTCGCCCCTGCGTTTTCCTTCTCATCACGCTGTTCGTCCCACTTCCTCCTACGCCGGGCGTCAGTGCTCGTATCTCTCGTTCTCGCTGCAGCTCTCGGCCTATCCGTAGAGCCCGCGCGGGCAGAACTCATCGACATTGAGTTTACCGGTCGCATTACCACGTCGCTCATTGAGAGCACTGTGTTTGGCACTGACGAAAACGTATCGTACGAACCCGGCACGCCCATCACTGGCTCGATTTCGATCAATGCTGGCGCGACGGATTCAATCCCCGGAGGCGAGATCGATCAGTTCAATGTCGATAGCAGTAATGCCACCCAAGAGAATCTGCCAGGCGCACAATGGCGCCTTTCGGTGGGCGCTACCCTGCCCAACCTGGCTCTACCGGCAGAATTTGTATCTGGGCCGTTCAGTACCGAGTTGACTCCTTTGTTCCTTAATCAGCCTACGATTGGGGTGCGACTGGAAGACTCTCCAGGTGGCGACCTGTTTAGCTTTAGTCAATCTTCCCGCGGCGGCGGCACCCAGTTACCCTTTGACAGCCTCGCCTTCACCCTGTCCGATCCCGATGCGACGGCGTTTCCGGGCAGCAACTCACTGACCGGTTCACTGGCACAGCTCAACACGCTACTCGCAAACGGTGCTGCACCCTTTACCGGTGCCACTGGCACCTTCATCTATAGCCGGACCCCGCGCCTGAGTCGTATCCGGGTTGAGGCTCAATTCGAAGTTACTTCGCTAACCGTTGTGTCGACAACAGACAACCCATTGCCGGTTGAACTCATCAGCGCACGTTCGGATGGCCTGGGCGGTGGTGACGGCAACAGTCGAAATTCTTCGCTCTCCGCCGACGCCCAGATGGTTGCTTTTAGTACCGACGCGACTGATTTGGCTGATCAAAACGCCAATGGGGCCATTCGGGATATTCTGGTACTCAATCGCGCCACCGGCCAGGTCATTAATCTAACCAGCGGTGGCAACGGCAACAGCGAGAATCCCGTGCTGAGCGCGGATGGTCAGTGGCTGGCTTTCGCAACCCAGGCCACCAACCTGCCGACAGATGTACCAGATACCAATGGCGCCATGACAGACATCGTGTTGGCGAACCTGGGCAGTGGCGAGCTGGTTCTGGTCACCGCTGGAGCCAATGGTCCAAGCAGCACTCCAACCATCAATGCTGACGGCTCTCATCTGGCTTTCGATACGCTGTCGAACAACCTTGCTGAAGGCAACTACCAGCCCTTGGAGTGCAATCCCACTGACCCAAGCGTCGAGCCCTGCTACAGCAACATCCTGCTCTATGATCGCCGCAGCCGCCTGCTGCTAAACGTTAGCCAGGGCGGTCTGAGCGATGCCCGCGCCCCGGCACTCAGCGAGGTGGGGGACCACCTGGTGTTCAATAGCGAGGCGTTTGCCCCTCGCTCGACACTGGTTTTTATGGACCTCAACAGCGGCGAGCGGCGTGAAGTGGGCAACTTTCCCTTGACCATCGATGGGTCGGTCCCTCACCTGAGCGCCAACGCACGCTGGGTTACCGTGTTGGATACACCTCGAGATCCAAACGCGGCACTGCAGCCTTCGGTTTATCTGTATGACCTCGACAACGATCAGGAATATCGCCTGGACACCACCACTCGCCTCGCCGGAGATTTCAGTGATGACGAACGCTTTCTGTTTCTGGCATCCAACTCGACAGACCTCGATTTACCCGATACCAACGGTGCCGTTCAAGACATCTATCGTCTCGACTTAAGCACCGCGCCATGGAGCGAATCTTCTCCGCCCGCTGCGAGCTTCGAACGAGTCACTGAAGGCGGCCTGGAAGACAGTGGCTGGCCCAGTACCAACCACGACGGTTCAATTTTGGTTTGGGATTCTACCGCCAGTAACTTCGCAGACGATAACAACGGCAGTAACTCTGATGTGTTCCTGCGCGATTTAAACGGCCTCAATGGCAATCAGGACAACCGTTCCCCATCTGCGAACCCGCAAAACCTGAGCGTGCCTAGTGGCGAGGACCTCGGAATCGTACTGAGCGGTTTTGACCCGGATGGTGACGACCTAGAATTTACAGTCCTCTTCCAACCCGCACAGGGCACACTCAGTGGCACCCCACCGGAGCTCACTTATACCTCCGTAGAGGGATTTATCGGCACCGATACCTTTACCTTCACCACCAGCGACGGTGAGACAACCAGTGCAGCAGCAAGCATCCAGATCGCCGTGACCCGTGTAAACAACGTCCCGGTTGGTCTTGGGCCTACGGAGGTTTTCACCGCCGAAGATACGGCGGTCGCCATCACTCTGGAAGGGAGTGATTTAGACGGCGACGCGCTGACCTTTGAAGTGACTTCCGAGCCGGTCAACGGCACGCTGTCTGGCAGTGCACCTGACCTGAATTACGCTCCAGCGAACAACTTTAATGGCACTGATGCTTTCAGTTTCGCGGTATCGGATGGCTCACTCACCAGTGAGCCGGTCACCGTAACACTTACCATACAGCCCATTAACGACCCACCTGTTCCGGTAGCACAGTCACTCACAACTGCCGCAAACACCCCAATAGCAATCAGGCTGACCGCGGATGATGTGGACAACCAGCAACTCAGCTTTGCTATCGTCGGTTTTCCTGCCAATGGCAATCTCACGGGCAGACTGCCTGATTTGCTGTACTCGCCTGACCCTGGTTTCGCAGGTGTCGATAGCTTCGAGTTCAACGTCACTGATGGCATTGATAGCAGTGACGACACCCTTGTAATGATCGAGGTTG
Source organism: uncultured Pseudomonadales bacterium (assembly GCA_964611345.1). Classification (GTDB taxonomy): domain Bacteria; phylum Pseudomonadota; class Gammaproteobacteria; order Pseudomonadales; family Azotimanducaceae; genus JALZVT01. Next base: position 7,214 of record CAZSYU010000044.1, on the reverse strand, counting down.
CAGCCGCCCCAGTACCACCACCGCCAGAGAACAACGTTCCGAGTGCAGCACCGCTGTCAGTCTCAACCGCCCAGCAAATGGCCGTGGTGATTGTTCTTGGGGGCAGCGACGCTGATAACGACCCTTTGGCGTTCAGCGTTGAGACCCCACCCGCAAATGGCAGTCTGTCTGGAGAAGCTCCCAATCTGGTTTATACCCCGAATGCGGCGTACACCGGACAGGACAACTTCAGTTACACCGTGCGTGATCAGCAGGACACTAGCGAACCCGTACAGGTTTCGATTACGATTTTCGACCCGAGCGTCAACCTGTTATCCGCAGTGTTACCTGCCAGCAGATCGGTCAGTGTGGGCACAACCGCAACCGCATTCGCTACGCTAATCAATGCGGGCACCACAGACGCGACTCAGTGCGCTCTGCACCTGCCGGCAGCCCTAGCAGCCCCGGCAGCCCCAGCAGGAAGGGTCACCGAGTTCTTTTACCAATCCACCGACCCGACGACCAATGAGTTATTGAGTGAACCGAACCAGCCGCTGAATGTCCCCGCGGGCACGGCACGTTCCTTCGTGTTTGGCATAACACTGGGTGAAGCAATGCCAGCCACCCAGATAGCACTCCAGTTTCGCTGTACGAACGCAGCAGACGCGGCGAGTATCATTGGTCTCAACACATTCTTACTGTCCGCCTCCTCCGAACCCGTTCCTGACCTCATTGCGCTTGCGGCCACCGCCACCAACAACGGCGTAATGGAACTCGGCAACAACAGGGGGGTTTTCGCAGCCGCTTCGATCAATGTTGGCTCAGCAGCACAAATTTCGGTAAGTGCAGATACCGGCGCTGCAAACCTGCCCATCGGACTAAACCTGTGTCAAACGGACCCGGTGACGTCTGTGTGCTTCAATCCCCCGGAAGCAGCACCAGACCCTGTCCTGGTAGATATAGCTGCGGGTGATTCACCCACCTTCGCTGTATTTGCGGAATCCGCAGAGCCCATCGCACTCGACCCTGCAAGGAGTCGGGTATTTCTCAGATTTCGCGACCCAGAGGGCGAGGTTCGCGGCGCAACCAGCGTGGCAGTAGAAAACCGCCAGTAGCGACCTGCCCCAGTGCAGTTTTCCGGTTTCCTAGCTCCATTCCAGCTCTATTCTACATATCCCCTAATTTTCCGCCAAACAATGTTAAATCGCTTAAAATCTTTAGGGAGTTGTAGGAAATCTTGTCGGGTCAGATGAACATTTAGTCACATACTGTGTTCTTACTGACTTTACAATTGATACAACCGAATGCCTGTGTTTGTGCGAAAATTACGCCTATCTATTGTTAGACGCCTATCTATTGTTAGATTGATCTGAACCCAACGTGGAGGACACCATGTCCCGCAGTCTCTTATTGACCTTTTTAATCGGCTTGAGCGCTTTGTCAGCACCCGTGTTTGCTGACCCTTTACTCGCTTCTGCCGTGTTACCGACGAGCCGGGCTACTCAGACCGGCAACACGGTGACCGCTTTTGCCACCATTATTAACGCAGGCACCTCAACTGCCGAACAGTGTGGCATCAGCATTAACAATGGCTTGCCCATTGATTTCAGTTATCAAACAACCAACAACTCCGATAACTCGCTGTTTGGCGCACCAAATACCCCGGTAAATCTGGTGGTCGGGCAAAGCCAGAGTTTTGTCATGAGCTTCACCATGACCGGCACCTTTCCTACCACCCTGGTTGAGCCGCAATTCACCTGCAGCAATGGCGGGACTGCCGCGGTGCTGCCTAGTATCAACACCATATTGCTTACCTCTTCAGCCGCCAGTATTCCGGATGTAGTAGCGCTTGCCGCCACCTTGGAAAACAGCGGTTACGCAGAGATCGGCGGCTTGAACGGCACTGGCATTTTCTCAGTCGCGACAAGCAACGTGGGCGACACCGGCGACCTAACCGTCACTGCCGACTCGGGCACCAACGGCCCTGGCGTAGCTTTCCTTCTCTGCGAAACCGATCCAGCTACCGGGTCTTGCATTAACCCGACATCACCCGCTGCATCAGTAGCAACAACATCTGCTGCCGGTTCTACCCAGACCTTCGCCATCTTCGTTCAGGGTAATGGCGTGAATGTCGTTGACAATCCCGCTTTAAGTCGAGCCTTTGTTCAATTTGTCAGCGGTGGCATCACTACCGGACAGACCAGCGTGGCGCTCAGAACAGTCGGAGAGGCACCTCCCGGTCAACCTGGCGATGACGGACAACCTGGTGACGATGGTCAGCCCGGCGATGACGGTCAGCCTGGCGACGATGGTCAGCCCGGTGATGACGGCCAACC
>CAZSYU010000044.1:0-4799 GCA_964611345.1 uncultured Pseudomonadales bacterium | reverse complement strand
CTGGCGATGACGGCCAACCCGGCGACGATGGTCAGCCTGGCGATGACGGCCAACCTGGCGACGATGGTCAGCCTGGCGATGACGGCCAGACGGGCGACGACGGCGATGACCCCGTGCTGCCAACGTCGAATGCCGACGTTCAGGTTTGGGCGAACGATGGTGGCGACAAGGTAGTAAAGGAAGAGATTCGTTCCTACACAGGTGGGTCAGACGTACTTAACTCTGTTTGGGATGGCACCACTATCCGCACCTTTGGGGCTCGTAACGAGGTAGTCGCATTCAACGTGGTTGTCGATAACAACGACGTCGACCTGTCCGAAGTATCCATCGAATTCTCACAACTCAGTAATGGTGGTTTCACTATCGCAACCACCAACACTTCCGCTGATTCGCTGTTCGACTGGACCCAACGGCCCATCGAAGTATTCGCGGTGGGTTATCTGCGCATCCTTGGTCTGTCCCGCATTGCCTACGAGCTGTACGACGAAACGCATATTCCCGAAGAAATGCAGCGTCCGTTCGATCCCGCTCAGGCCGGCGGAGGGGCGATTGGTATCGGCGGCTGGGAAGATCGACCGAACCACAACAAGTCCTATCCTGATATCGCAGAACCGATTGAAATCAATGGCAGTGTGGCCGTTGCCAGCGGCAACTCGCAAAGCTTCTGGGTGGATGTGTACATTCCCAAGGACGCTCCAGCAGGTGTACTAACCGGTGAGATCACAGTGATCGTCAATGGCGGCCTACAGCAGCTGATCCCGGTTGAAATCCAGGTGGTTGATATCACGCTGCCTGATGAGCGTACGACGCGAACCATGGTGCACATGGCCGGTGAGCCAATTGCCGAGCGCTTTTTCCTTGGTACGGGTGGCGGCGTCATAGCCGACGCTGACGATGCTCGCTATCGCGAGATTGTGGACAACCACTTCAAGCTTGCCTGGCGCCATGGTTTATCGATCACCGATTTGAACGAATTGGTGCCTGACAAGGTCCTGCCCGCAAATAACCCTAACGAAGACTGGGCGGAGCGGCTTACGACTAACTTCTACACCGCAGCGAACGGCTACGCCGGCCCAGGCGAGGGTCTGGCACATGATGTGTTCAGCATCGGCAGCTATGGCTCCTGGTCTAACCTGTGGGGACTGCGCCGCTTCGATCCCGAGCAGACGGATGTCTTTGATCCAAACGCGCCGCTGTCAGAACTGCGCAGTGAACTTGAGTTCCGCACCGACCAATGGGAAACCTGGTTTGAGGAAAACTCACCTGAAACGGTGCGCTACCTGTACGTCGATGATGAGCCTGCCGTGTCGTTTATCACCTCTGGTCCGCGCCTGCCAATTGAGTACGCAGACCTGGTCGGCCAGTTTGTTGCGGAGAACCCCGGCCCTGGTGGCAACCTCGATACCTTCATCACGGCCTCGCCGCTTGATTACGACGACCTGCTGCCAAACTTAAACATCCTCGGCACCGTGATTGCCCAGGATCCAACAGAACCGTGGGAGCAAGCTACCGCGGCTCTCAATGCGGATCCAGATCGTCGTTACTTTATGTACAACGGCCGCCGTCCGGGCTCAGGCACCTTCTCCACAGACGACGATGGTGTTGCGTTGCGCGAACTGGCCTGGGGCCAGCAGAAGCTGGGCATCTCACGCTGGTTCTACTGGAACTCAAACTACTGGAACAACTTCCTCGGCGGGCCCGCACAACGCGACCTGACCCAGGTGGCAGACCCAGAAGCTACCCAGTTCCGTCTCGGCAGCCATACCAACGTGTTCAAGAGTGCGCATACCTTCGGTAGCCATAACAACTTCGATCCAATCATCGGAGAAAATGGCTTCTTCAACTACTCGAACGGCGACGGTGTGCTGATGTACCCCGGAACAGACCTGGTGTTCCCGGCGGAGAGCCGCGGAATCGACGGACCGATTGCGTCATTGCGTATGAAGCACTGGCGTCGAGGTATTCAGGATGTTCAGTACATCACCCTTGCCATGCAGGTGAATGCTGCCGCTACTCAGGCCCTCATCGATGAGATGGTGCCTGAGATCATGTGGGAACTTGGGGTGACAGACCCGAACGATCCGACCTTCGTTCTGAGGGCACCAACCTGGTCCACAGATCCTGATGTTTGGGAAAGTGCCCGGGCCCGGCTAATCAATATCATTCTGGGTTCGCAGGTGATTGATCCGGATAGCCTGTAGAGGCTGGCTCGCGGCCTAGCGAGCAATAGCCAACCAAATCGGCCAGCGCTTCTTGCGCTGGCCTTTTTTTTGCCCTCTAATTCTCTACCTCAACTGGACTTCTCTACCCCAACCGGACCCAGGCTCAACGAAAAGCTGACCACTGGAGGTGAGTTTATGAATTGGCAGATCTTCTCGGCCATGCTTATCGCGCTTTTGCTAGCTCAATGGACCTACGCTGAAACGGCCGAACCGGTGCCACTATTCGCCTCCCATGCGCCGATAGCCATAACCCTAACTGCAGATTGGAATGGGCTTACGCGGGATCAGCGAAAATCTCCACCCTACTATGAAGCAGCTCTGACTGCCGTAGCGGGACAATCTTTCGAGGCCCCCATACCCCTGAAAATTCGACCGCGGGGTAAATCACGTCGCCTTAAGGAACACTGCGTCTTTCCACCCTTGCGTCTGAACTTCAGCACTAAGCAGATGACTGGTACCGTGTTTGCGGGCCAGGACAAACTGAAGCTCGTCACGCACTGCACAAGGCTTGGGAACAAGAGCCAAACGTACAGCGACCAACTCCACAGCGAGTATTTGTTGTATCGCATTTTTAACCTGGTGACGCCCAACAGCTTTTTAACGCGACGACTGGATATTACCTACGCCTATCCGGGTGATTCCAACAAACGGGCTGTGACTCACCCAGCATTCGTGATCGAACACAAATCTGCATTGGCGAACCGAACAGCAACAGCATTGGCTGAAGAGTCAGTTTTTAAACTCAAGTCATTGAACGCTTATCAGGCCGAGCTTGGTGCGCTGTTCGCCTACTTTGCGGGTAACACCGATTACTCCTTTACCCGCGGCCCCACAGCCGACGAGTGCTGTCATAACTCAATTGCTCTGCGGAGCAATGAGGATGTGTTGCCGGTGCCCTACGACTTTGATTCGACCGGTTTTGTTGACCCACGCTACGCCGCACCTGCAGAGAAACTGCGGCTGCGCACCGTCACCCAGCGCCTGTATCGAGGTTTTTGTCGCCATCAAGACGAATTGTCCGCAGCCAGGGAGGCATTTTTGTCAGCGCAACAAAGTATCGAGGCGCTTATTCAGGAGTACCCTGATATTTCCGAAAAACGACGCCGCAAACTCAGCCGTTATACCGAAGGTTTCTACGCCACTCTGAACAACCCCAAAGAGTTTGCACGCCGCATCAAGGATCGATGTCGGCAGTGAGCCAATTGGCTAGCTGCTCGGCAACTCTTGGATGCACCAGGTAACCGGCGCTGTACCCCGGTGCGCTACGCCCATAGCGGACAGCAAGGTTATAAATGAGGCGATCTGAAATATCGGATATCTTGCGCGACTGAAGAAACGGCGCGAAGTCATCCGCTACGGTTTTGTCGTGACACAAAAAATCGTCCTCAGCCGCAATGTTAATCCACTGATAAATATTGCCCGGATAGCGCTGTGCAACTGACTCCTGCGCGCCGGCCAGCTTGCTGCGCACCGTGTCGTTTGCCAGCGGTGCCCCCAGTGTCAGAAACAAACTCAGTTTTTTCCGCGGCATATCCTGGGCGATTTGCCAGAGTGCATCGTAGGCCAGAACCGCCCCGGTGCCGTGTGCAATCAACGCTACCGAATCTGCAGCCTCTAGCGCGTGCTGCAACGCCTGTACTACTCGCTTGTGTACCGTTGAGTGAAAGTCGTCCGCGTTGCTCCAGTAGGCTCCCAACTCCGGCAGCGCTGCTGCTACAGACCTTTGCCCAAGACCAATCGCGCGGAGCGACGGAGCAGCAACGTCAGCCAGAAACTCTGACAACGCAGACTTGCCTGGCAGTCGTTCGTAGTTAACTCTGCGAAACGCCTTGGTATTGGAGAGCGCCGCCAGTGTGGCAAGGGCGCCTTTTCTATCTAACCAGTCAAGATCGCGATCTATTGGGTCGTGAAGTTCCTGCAGCTTATCGCCGTACCAGGGCATTACCACTTCAGTCTCCGCCAGGCTCTCTAGTACTTTTTCACCGCAGTCGCGCTCAATGCCTGCCCGAATAGCCTGCAACCAGAGGTCTCGATATTTCTCTGCATCGCAAAGTGCATTACCACCATGGACCAGAACAATTCGCCGATTTGGGTTCAAAACAGTTCTCCAGGAGCATACCAACGCAGGCGTGCACGCTTGCTACCGCCTTCGTCCGCTAAGAGGATTCCACCATCGGGAGCAACGGCAACACCTTCGGCTTGTTTGTGGTCTTTCGGCAGCCGCGCCGCGCTAACAAACTCAACTGCATTTTCAGCCCAATCCCAGAGGGCGAATGCGCGTTGCGCACCTGAGATAATAAGTAGCTGCATACCGTCAGCGCCGGGTATGAACGCAACGCCCGAGGGTTTGAATTTTTTCTGATCGGTCTGTGCCAAGACATCTGCGAGATCGAGATTCAGCTGTTGCTCTGGCCTAAGCTTCATGTCCGCGATAGACCAGGCGTGCATGCGCACAAGCGCTTTGGATAGCGCTGGATCTTCGAACGACTTGCACACCAGCCACAATCGCAGACCGATCCGGATCGGTGGCGAGTCCCTCCACTTCGCAAGCAATGGGCAAATCAAACGCCTCATAAG
>CAZSYU010000043.1:22249-30262 GCA_964611345.1 uncultured Pseudomonadales bacterium | reverse complement strand
CCCCCTCTCACTCCCCCTCTCACTCCCCCTCGCAGCAGACCGTCGCGCAACAGATGCTCGCGGGCGAGATTGTGATCGATGGGTGCCAGCCGCACCGGTTTGCGCTCTGACAGCGTTAACCCATACAGTACAATCCGTTCGTAAATCATGGCTTCGCCCCGCTCAGGATCCCAGAACGGTTCGCTATGCGAGCGTTTCTGCAGGTGTCGCGATGCGCGCTCCAGCCACTGCGGACTTACCCCAGCGACGCAACGTGCGTACACACGGCTGGTTTCGGCGATTTCCGCCGCAATCACCCATTTGGGATTGCGTTTGTGCTGGTGACTGCCGGGAAAAATCTGAAAGCGACTACCGCGTGCGCCCAGATACTGGCCACGTTCATCGTGTTGCCCAAGCAGACTGAGCGAGCCGGTAATCAGTGCCTGATGAATGTTGGAATAGCTGGCGGGCGCCTCCGCCTGGCGCAATCCAGTCTGCTTGCAAGCCCGCGTGAGCTGACTGTGCAGGCTACGCCATTCGCGCATCCGCACATTGGATAAAAAGCGCTTGCTGAATGCCCGTCGGAGCGCCGAACTACCCAGCTCTTCGCGTTGTTTTTCAGCCCAGCGCCAAATGTTCAGATAGGCCATAAAATCTGAGCGGTCATCCGCAAACATTTCGTGGGCCGTATCCGCGGCCTGTTGTTTATCCAGCGGTCGCTCTCTGGGGTCCTGGCTTGCCAGGGCGCTTGTAATAATCAACAACTCCGTGAGCGAGCCGAACTGGGAGGCTGCCACCAGCATTCGGGCAAGGCGCGGATCGACGGGTAAGCGAGCCATCCTGTCGCCTGTTTTGCTCATGCGCTCACCCTGCAGAGCACCCAGCTCAGTGAGCAGCCGCTCTGCATCGGTAATGGCCTTCAACTGTGGCGGGTTCAAAAACCCAAAGGTGCGCATATCTCCCAATCGAAATGCACGCATTTGCAACACTACCGCCGCGAGATTAGACCGCCGCAGTTCTGGCTCCGTAAAGGCTTCACGCGCATTGAAATCGGCTTCGGCATAGAGCCGAAAACACACCCCTGGCGCAATCCGCCCGCAGCGTCCGGAGCGTTGCGTTGCGCTGGCCTGAGAGATCGGCTCAATGGGTAACCGCTGCAGTTTTGAACGGTAGCTGTAGCGTGACAGCCGGGCTGTACCTGGGTCTATGACATAACCAATATTGGGCACCGTGAGTGAGGTCTCCGCCACGTTGGTAGACAGCACGACTCGTGGTTTGGTCCCGGTCTTAAAAACGCGTTGCTGTTCGTTGGCTGACAGGCGCGCGTACAGTGGCAATATCTCCCAGCGCTCTCCTAACTGGCGGCGCAGAAGTTTGGCAGTATCAAGAATTTCTCGCTCACCCGACAGAAACATCAGTACATCACGCGCCGCCAGATTGGGCTTGCGGGTGATCTGTTGAAAGCAGTGGTCCAACTGTTCTGCGTAGTCATTAGTGTGATCAACGTAGCGTACTTCTACGGGGTAGCTGCGGCCGCTGACCCGCACGACTGGTGCGCCGCCAAAATGTTCGGCAAAGGCCGATTCATCAATGGTGGCGCTGGTAATCACCAGCCGCAGTTGCGGCCGACGCTTCAGCAGGTCACGCACATAGCCCAGCAGAAAATCAATATTGAGCGACCGCTCGTGGGCCTCGTCGATAATAATGAGGTCATAGGCGCACAGGTCTCGATCATGCCGAATCTCGGTCAGCAAAATGCCGTCCGTCATCATCTTCACAAGGGTTGCATCAGATGCGTGATCAGAAAAACGGACGCTGAAACCTACCTGATTGCCGACCTCAACCTGCAGTTCTTCAGCGACACGATTTGCAACAGCACGCGCCGCCAGACGGCGTGGTTGGGTATGACCAATCATGCCGTGCACACCAAACCCAGCGGCAAGGCAGATCTTCGGCAACTGGGTGGTTTTTCCCGACCCCGTATCCCCCGCGACGACCACCACCTGGTGGTCAACCAGCAGGTCTTTTATCTCATCGACATGGGCGGTGATCGGTAGATCAGCGGGATAACTGAGCTCAGGGACAGACGCGCGCCGGCGCTCGACACGTTCGTTGTCTTCTTTATGGCCTTTGCGCTTTTTACTGGCCTTTGCGCTTTTGGCGCTGCGCGGCGGGGTCGGCATTCAGAACACCACCTCGCATTATTTCGACAGAGCGTTCATGCCCTCTTCAAGGCCACGAACGGTCAATGGAAACATTTGGCCATCCACCAGCTCCTGGGTGAGTGCAACGGATGACGAATATTCCCAGGTCTCCTGCGGCGTTGGATTAATCCATACCAGCTTGTCGTAGATTTCTTTGAAGCGCGCCATCCACGCGGTACCAGGTTCTTCGTTCCAGTGCTCGACGGAGCCACCGGCGTGGGTGATTTCGTAGGGCGCCATCGTGGCGTCACCCACAAAAACGATTTTGTAGTCGCCCGCGTACTTGTTGAGTACCTCAAGCGTTGGAATGCGTTCACCCATGCGGCGGCGATTGTCTTTCCAGACCGATTCATAAATAAAGTTGTGGAAATAGAAACTCTCTAGATGCTTAAACTCGGTGCGCGTTGCCGAGAATAACTCTTCGCACACCTTAACGTGCGCATCCATTGAACCACCGATGTCGAGAAACAGCAGCACCTTAACCGTGTTTTTGCGCTCGGGTTGCATCTTTATATCGAGCATCCCGCCATTGTGCGCCGTCGACCGAATAGTGTCATCGAGGTCCAGTTCTTCTTCAACACCGGTGCGCGCGAACTTACGCAGCCGTCGCAGTGCCATCTTGATGTTGCGCGTCCCTAGTTCAACGGAATCGTCAAGATTTTTGTACTGGCGATCGTTCCAGGCCTTTTTAGCCTTTTTCTTTTTACCCTTCGCGGGGCCGTTTGGACCGTCTTTTCCCTCACGATCCGCGTCGCCCTCTTCACCGTCCTTGCCTTCTTTGCCTTTCTTGGCCTCTTCTGCAGCCTTCTTCTCTTCTTCTTCCTTCGCTTTCTGAAACGCTTCAATCAGCTTTTCCAGGCCACCCAGGCTTTTGATCTGCTCAAGCTCTTCGGGTGTTAAGGACTTCTCAAACTCGCGGCGCAACCACTCATCGGGAATCATCGACTCCAACATACCGTGCAAATCATCCAGCCCTTTGAAGTAGGCCGAAAACGCACGGTCGAACTTGTCGTAGTGCTTTTCGTCTTTACACAGGCAGGTCCGCGACAACAGATAAAAGTCATCTATGTTGGCGTACACCAGGCGCTGTTTCAGCGCCTCAAGCAAATCCATCAACTCGCGAAGCGTACAAGGTATCTTGTACTTGCGCAGAGTCAGGAAAAAGTTGATCAGCATGGCTGCTCCTAGCCTCGGGAGTCGCGGCGATTCATGAACGCAAGGCGTTCAAGCAGGTGGACGTCTTGCTCGTTCTTAACCAGCGCACCATAAAGAGGAGGTATTGCTTTACTGGTATCACGGTTAGTAAGAATTTCGTCAGGGATATCGTCTGCCATCAGCAGCTTGAGCCAGTCAATAAGCTCTGAGGTGCTGGGTTTCTTCTTGAGACCAGGAACCTTGCGCACATCAAAGAAAATGTCCATGGCTTCTTTCACCATGTCTTTTTTCACTTCCGGAAAATGCACATCGACGATTTGCTGCATCGTCTCCCGATCCGGGAAATTGATGTAATGAAAGAAACAGCGCCGCAAGAAGGCGTCAGGCAGTTCTTTTTCGTTGTTACTCGTAATGATCACGACAGGACGGCGCACGGCTTTAATCGTCTCGCCTGTTTCATAGACAAAAAACTCCATCTTGTCGAGTTCTTGCAACAGGTCGTTAGGAAACTCGATATCGGCCTTGTCGATCTCGTCGATCAGCAGCACAACTCGATCTTCGGCCTCAAAGGCTTCCCACAGCTTGCCCTGGCGAATGTAGTTCGTGATGTCCTTTACACGTTCGTCCCCAAGTTGGGAGTCACGCAGGCGCGATACCGCGTCGTACTCATAGAGTCCCTGTTGCGCCTTGGTGGTGGATTTGATGTGCCATTGAATAAGCGGCGCGTTCAACGACGCGGCTACCTGCTCCGCGAGCATGGTCTTACCGGTACCGGGCTCACCTTTCACCAGCAGGGGCCGCTCCAGCTTCACAGCGGCGTCCACAGCCATGCTGAGTTCGTCGGTGGAGATATACTCTTCGGTACTGTCAAATATCATGAGAAACTGCCGTTTTCCTGTAGGTGCACAATCTACCTACTCTAAAGAGCAACGCAGTCTCACGCAACAAAGCAGGGGTTAGCTCACCACCGGATCCTGGCGCTCGACGGTTGCATTTTCGGCACCGGCCGGCGCGCTTGCTGCGCTGGGTGCTGAAACAGCCGTTCGATGGCGCAGCCAGCGGCCGATTGCCGCCAGCGTGATAATCCCAAGCAGTGCAGCCAGCACTAAAAGCAAACGCGATATGGCCTCATCGGGCTGGCCATCAGTCTGTAAAAAGGCCTCAAAGGGTGCAACCAGAAAAGCCGGCGCATAAAAACCAGGCTGCCCTGGCACCGTTACCGGTAATAGCAATGCCACCGTCGGCACCAGCCGCAGCACCCATTTCAACCACCACCAATTCAGGTTGCGGGTAACAAACATCATGCACAGAAACAGGACTAATCCAGCACCGCCTACAACCATCCATGCGAGGGAGTCGTTTACATCAGGCATGTCTCAAGCCTCCACCCAACGAATTACAAAATCTTGTGTGTCATCGGGATGCACGTGGTTTTCACTCACTACACGCCCCTGCACACTAATCTTCGCATCTATAACACTCTGACGGGTGCCAGATATTAACGGATGCCAGTCAAACAATGGTTTGCCGTCCGCGCGGAGTCGATAGGCGCAGGTATTAGGCAGCCAGTCGAGCTGTTGCAGCTCTTCGCTGTCGAACTCTATACATTCAGGCACCTTAACGTGTCGCTCGGAGTAAGCCGTACAGCGACAACTGTCTTCATCGAACAGTCGGCACACCACCGAGGTGAAATGCAGACTGTCGTCGTCGGCATCAACCAGCTTCACTAGACAACAACGGCCACAGCCATCACACAACGCCTCCCACTGCTCGTGGGAGAGACTCGCAAGAGGCGCTTCCCACCAGTTAACCGTGGACATTCTGTGCGTCTGGCGTGGCTGGCAAGGAAACCTTCGGTGGCATCTGCAGGTAGAACCCTTGCGCATCTATGGCCTCTAGAACCGCCCTTGCGTCAGCCTGCGCAAGCTTGCGCGTTGGCCAAAGTTCAAGTGTCAAGGCGAACACCGGCGGCCCGAAGCGCGTTAGCAGCTCTGCTGGAATTACTCCTAGATCGGCCTGCTCCGCATCGTCTTCAGTGTCGCTGGTAGCCGGCAAGTAGAGATACATCATATCGTGCCGCGGGCTTTTATAGACGGCAAGCAACACCTTATCTGACGCACTGATAGCCATCTTTCAGCTTCCAGCCTGGACGGACAGATTGCGAAACTCATCACCCACCAACTGCGCGCGCCAGTCGGAGTAGTTGTGCAAGGAGTCTCTGGATTCGCGTAAGCAGCGCACGTATTTCTCCACTTCGCGTTTCCGTGCGAGCAACTCGGGAGCTATACCCAAACCCTCTGCCCGAGACTTCGCGACTTCGCGCAGTTCTTTCACCAGCTTGTTTTCGCCGCTAGTCAGTGGTTTCGAAATAGGCTGCAGTTGATCGATGTCTTGCAGACCCCGTTCGTGGGCGTCGAGTAAATCATCGCCATAGCGGCGCCGTAACGGCGCGGGCAAGTTGTCGCGCAACACAGCGTCGTCGAGCCGCTCTTTATGCGCGAGCATAAGCAAGATATCGTCGCTAACCACCTTGTTCCGGGGTACGTCTTCGGCCCGCGCCTGCTGCTCGCGCCAACCGCACAAACTGCGTAATGCACCGAGCTGACCATTTTTGAGCCGCCAGCCCGAACCAAGGTTCAGGTAATACTGCATTGGATCGAGCGTAGTGTAAGTAGTCACCTTACGCATCTCCTCTTCGCACCACTCGCGACGCCCGAGCCCTTCCAGTTGCTCAAGCATGCGGCTGCGAATCTGCAATAACCAGGTAACGTCTTCGTGCGCGTAATGCACCTGCGCATCACTCAAGGGCCGCTTCAGCCAGTTAGAGCGCGTTGCGCCTTTGTCGAGCTCAAGCCCCGCGTAATCACTAACCAACGCGGCATAGCTTGCACTGTATTTGTCAGTGATAAAGCCATAGGCCACCTGAGTATCGAACAGCGCGCCGGGCTGCACACTGACGTGATGATTCAACAACTCGAGATCTTCGGAACAGGAATGCATCACCACAGGCGTTGCTGCATCGAGCCGTGCAATCAGCGGCGCCCAGGCATCAATGGTGACCGGGTCGATCAGGTAGCTGTAGCGCTCAGTGGCCAGTTGGTAAAGGCCGGGGATAGGAAAGAAGGTCCGCGTGCGAATGAACTCTGTGTCGAAAGCAATTGGGCCTTGCCAGGAATCTGCGGCTGCCCGTAAATCATCGTTGCTCGCAAGATAGTGCCGCTCAAGCTCAGGGCGCACAAGGCTCACGAGCCCATGCTCCGGCGCCCGGCCAGTGCATGCACAATCGTGCCGCCATCCACAAACTCCAGTTCGCCACCCACTGGCACGCCGTGGGCGATGCGTGACATTTGTTGCACACTGCCCTCGGCAAGTTGTGAGATGTAATGCGCCGTGGCCTCACCCTCAACGGTTGGATTAGTTGCGAGAATAAGTTCCTCCAAAGGGCTAGCACGTAACAGCGCCTCAAGTTCCGGCAGACCAAGCTGGGTGGGACCGATCCCATCGATGGGCGATAAATGGCCATGCAAAACAAAGTAGCGACCTGAGAAGCCGCCCGCAGCCTCGATAGCGAGAATGTCGGCCGGCGATTCAACAACACACAACAGGGATTTGTCGCGCCGCTCATCGGCACAAATACCACACACCGCATGTTCGCTAAGCGTACGGCACTGTTCACAATAGCCCACTTTGTCACAGGCCTGGGCCAGGTGTTCTGCCAACCGCGCGCCGCCTTCCCGGTCCCGCTGCAACATGTGCAATGCCATGCGCTGGGCGCCTTTGGGTCCTACGCCAGGCAAGACCTGCAGGGCGCTCACAAGTTCAGCGATGAGAGGGCTAAGCGACACGATGCTAAAAAGGTAACTTCATACCGGGTGGCAAATTCAGACCGCTGGTGGCCTCTGCCATTTTCTCGGCGTTCGCCGCCTCCACTCGCCGGGTGGCGTCGTTAATAGCAGCAGCAATGAGGTCTTCGAGGATCTCTTTGTCTTCGCCAAGCAACGAGCGATCGATATCGACGCCGCGCGCCTCGTGTTTGCCATTCATGGTGATCTTCACCAGCCCGGCACCGCTTTCGCCGACAATCTCCATGCGCGCCAGATCTTCCTGCATCTTGCGCATGTTTTCCTGCATGCCTTCCTGCATCTGCTGGGCTTGCTTCATTAAATCGCCAATACCTTTCACGCCTTGGTGCCTCTCATAGCTGGATTCGGGTGCTTATCAGTCGCTTGCAACGGGAGATTCAAGAGGGATAACCGTGCTTTCGTCCAGCCGTGCGCCAAAGGTGGTCGCCAGCGATTGCATCACAGCGCTGGCGCGCAACTCCTCAACTGCAGCCGCTTGCCGTTCGTTACGCTCACGCACCATTTGCATACCTGGTGTCTCCCACGTGGGCGTACCCGTAGTGAGCTTTACGGTTACCGAAAGGTTGGTTGCGTTACCCAGTAAACTTGCAATCTGTGCCGGATGACGATCACTCAACATGCCGTCGTGGTCGGGATCGAGCACCAAGTGCCAATCTTCGCCAGTGTCTGTCTCTACACGCTTGGCCAATCGACAATTACGCATGATCATCGCCACAATGCCTTGTGCGGGTAACTGGCCTTGTAACTCATACCAAAATGAATCGGGCGCGGGGGGCAAATCAGAAATTTCCCCGTTTTGCTCAACAGTTTGT
>CAZSYU010000043.1:20706-22149 GCA_964611345.1 uncultured Pseudomonadales bacterium | reverse complement strand
GTTTGTCCACCGGTCTGTTGGCGCTTTGCGGTGGGACGCAAGGACGCCAGCGCGGCAGCCTCTTGACCAGGCACACTCGGACGCCTCCGAGGCGCTGTAGGCGGCGCTGCTGCTGACGGTTGGGGCACTGCTCCAACGGGTTCGTTGCTTGCTGCTTCACTACCTGCCTTAGTGGGGGCCGAATCCGGTCCAGCCCCAGGGGTTCCCGCCGTACCTGGAGTGGCCAGGGGAGGCACGTTGCTCGTCATGTCTGCCGGCGCAAACGCAAGCATTCGTAACAGCGCCATTTCAAACCCAATCTTGCGATCGGGGGAAAAGGCAAGGTCCCGGTGGCTGCGCAGAATAATCTGATAGAACAGTTGCACGACATCGGGTGTAAATCGGGCTGCAAAGTTGGCGCCAATACTATCCGCAACCAGATCGGTGCCAGACCCAGTGTCAGAACTGGTGGCAGTTTCTGCACCTTCGTGTTGTCTCTGCTTAACCGGCAGCATCTGGGCCACCGCAATGTCATGAAAGGCATGCAACAGATCGGCGAGCACCGCCGCAAAGTCAACGCCCCGCTGATCAAGTTCCGCAGAGCACGCCAACACCGCTTCGGCGTCCCCCGTGGCCAGGGCATCCAGCACGGCCGTGATTTCATCGCGTCCGGTAACACCCAGCATGCGCGCCACCGAACTTTCTTCCAGCGCCCCACCACCGAAGGAAATCGCCTGGTCAGTCACGCTAAGTGCGTCACGCATACTACCCGCCGCCGCGGTACCAATGATGCGCAAAGCGCCTGCATCAAAGGGGACAGCTTCCGCCGTGAGCGCATCCGCCAAATAGCTGCTGATGCGATCAACCGTCATGTTCTTCAATTGAAACTGCAAACAGCGCGACAAGATCGTAACAGGAATCTTTTTCGCTTCAGTGGTGGCCAGCAAAAATTTGACGTGGGCTGGGGGCTCTTCGAGAATTTTTAGCAGCGCGTTAAATGCCGCCGTGGTGAGCATGTGCACCTCATCGATCAGATAGACCTTGAAGCGACCGTTGCTGGGCATGTACTGCGCGCCATCCTGCAGGTCGTGCACATTCTCGACCCCGCGCTGGGATGCCCCATCCATCTCAATGAGATCAACAAAGCGCCCTTCGGTAATAGACATACAGGTAGCGCATTCGCCACAGGGTGTGGAACTCACCCCCTGCTCGCAGTTCAGGCACCTCGCCAGTATTCGCGCAATGGTGGTTTTGCCGACGCCACGCGTGCCGGTGAACAGATAGGCGTGATGCAGACGATCGTTATCAAGGGCGTGCGACAACGCCTGCACCACATGGTCTTGGCCAACCAGAGCGGAGAAATCAACCGGGCGCAACTTGCGTGCGAGAACCTGATACGTCATAACGCACTATTGTAGGGGGCTGGCGACGCAGGTGCTATAAATAGTGGTAAAGAACTAGTGG
>CAZSYU010000043.1:7170-20606 GCA_964611345.1 uncultured Pseudomonadales bacterium | reverse complement strand
TAGTGGTAAAGAACTAGTGGCCAAGGCTTCGTGGCAACATCCAGCCCATGGCAAACCACTCGGACCCTGACATGCCCAAAGCAGCAGCCACCACGCAAACTCGCCGCCAACCCCGCGGTTCAGCTCGCCCGCCCCAGGCAGGCGCACGCTGGCAGCAGGGATTTAGCATCATTGGCCACCGCGGTGCGGCTGGCCTCGTGGCTGAGAACACACTCCCCTCGTTCCGGCGCGCCGTTGAACTCGGTGTCGCGGCCATCGAGCTGGATATCTACTGGCATGATGGTGAGTTACTGATCATCCATGACGACACACTCAATCGCACCACCAATGGCCGCGGGCAGCTCACGCGTCGGAGCATTACTGAGCTGCGCCAACTGGACGCCGGTGCCGGGGCGCAAATTCCATTGTTGGCTGAGGTGTTCGCCAGCGTGCCCGCCCAGGTGGCCATTAATCTCGAACTGAAAGGTCCGGCCTGTGCCGCACCGGTGGCCGCCGCACTCGCACTCTGGCTCCCACCCCACGATGTGCTGGTGTCGTCTTTTGATCACGCTCAGTTGCGCGACTTCCGCGCGGTAAACACCAGCACGCCGGTGGCACCCCTGTTCCACCGGAGCGCGCAAAACATGTTGGAGGTCGGAGCTGAACTCGGCGCTTGTGCCATAAATCTGAGTAGCCGCATTGCAACTGCCAGCAGGCTGGCCGCCATTCGAGATGCGGGATTTGGTGCGGTGGTATACACCGTAAATTCGTTGCGCTCGGCCAGGCGGCTGGCGCGGGATGGAGCGACGGGCGTGTTCACCGATCGACCCGATCGTATTACCCAGGCCGCGATCGCCAAGTAGGTACCGCGACGCGACCTAGAGCTTCTCAAGCTCCTGGTTAAGCTGGTATTTGCCGTCCGTGACTATCTCTTCAAGCACCGCCACTCGTTCCGCCAGCTGGTTGAGATCCTCACGCAAATCGACATCGGCCTCGGCATTTTTACCGATCTGCCGCTGGGTTTTCAGATAGTCCCGATACATCCCCGCGCCAACACTCAGCGCAACGATAGCGATTACCATGATAAAGACGTCGTTCATTCTTACTCCTGATTGAAAACTGGCTAACGAGGGTTGGTCGTGCGGTGGTGTTAAGTATCTATTTTACGTAGCTCCTTTTGTAACTCATAACGCCCGGACGTGACGTGTCCCTCCATGCGTCGTAGCCGCAACTCGGCTTCATTGAGGGTACCTTTTACGTTGCGCAACAGGCTCCGTGCAGGCGGCGCAGGCGGTGCTGCACTAGGACGCTTGCGTCTCTTGCCACCAGAGGGCCGCTTTGGCGACTCACCGG
This sequence comes from uncultured Pseudomonadales bacterium, assembly GCA_964611345.1. GTDB lineage: Bacteria > Pseudomonadota > Gammaproteobacteria > Pseudomonadales > Azotimanducaceae > JALZVT01. Next base: position 19,274 of record CAZSYU010000043.1, on the reverse strand, counting down.
CACGGGCCTCCGCTCGTTCCGCTGCTTTCATGCGGCGCAACTTGCGCTTGTGCAGTTTTCGACTCCTGCGTGTACTCCGGAGCTTGGTGGCTCCAAACTGTTCGTCGAGTTCGGAATGGGCATCAAGCACAAAGTAGGCGATGAGATACGCCGGCACGATTACCTGCGGCATAAAGACAACGCAGGTCAGCGCAATACACCGCACCACCCAGATTTCCAACCCAAGGTAAGGAGCGGTGCCGGCACAGATGCCCCACAGCCGGGCATTATCCAAATCACGAAACGGGCGGGTGCCTCGCACGCCTTGCCAGTGGCTCATGCTGCCGTTGCCATCTGCACGAAAACCATCACCGTCGGCTGCCTTTTGCTCACTCTTTAACTTTGCTGCGGTCTGCTCCAACACCTCTGCGGCACGATCCGCAAAATTCCCTTTCGCTGCTTCGCCCAGTTCTTTCACCGCATCCTCAAGCCGGCTCATCGCTCGCTGCATGTCTTGTTTTTTGTTACCGCTTTTACTCACCGCGTGTTCCTTGTATTTGCTTCGTCTACTGCTGGGCTAGGATAGCTCTTCATCTGCCATGCGCTTGCGCCAACCCGGCGATTCCGCATCGAGTATGGCTTCGAGCGTGTCGATGCGCTCAATCATTCGCTCTGCGTTACCTACCAGCAGATTCAGATCATCGCGTTCGGCCTGGGACAACGCAGACACGGCGCGTTGCTTGGTGCGGTAGTGCATGAACAACCAAAACGGCAGCACCACGACAATAAAAACGACCGTTGGTACAAAAAACAGCACCACGTTACCGTCCATTAACCTCTCCTGCTTAGTTGGCTAGGGCGGGCCTCATGCCCGCGAAAAACACGCAGACGTAACTAGTGAGGCGCGCCATTGCTGGAAGACGATTTTGCAGAACCCGAGCCAACACGCTTCTTCAACTCCGCTAACTGGTCATCCAGACCCTGGGCGTTTTCGAGATCGCTGATTTCCTCCGCCAGCGTCTTCTGCACCATGTCGTAGGCTTCCACCTGACCTTCAAGGTCGTCCATCTTGCGCTCGTAGCTTTCAAACCGCTGCATGGCGTCATCGATGTTGTGCTCTGACAGGCGTTCGCGAACCCCAAGACGGGTGCGTGCTGCCTGGCCACGAATCACAATTGCGTTCTGGCGCGCCTTGGCGTCCTTGATTTTGGCTTGCAAGGCATTGGTGTCACTCGCGAGCGTCTCCAGGGTACCTTCGAGCATAGAGACTTCTTCTGCCACGGCCTGGCGGGTTTCTTCCGCCTTGTTGCGCTCGCCCAGGGCAGCTTTCGCCAGATCGTCACGGCCTTTACTTACCGCAACCTCGGCTTTGCGCTCCCACTCACTGACTTCGTCGTTCAGCCAGGTCAGCCTGCGGGTCAGCTCTTTCTTGTCAGCAATGGCGCGTGCAGAGGTGGTGCGCACCTCAACCAGCGTTTCTTCCATTTCCTGAATGATGAGCCGCACCATCTTCTCGGGGTCTTCCGCCCGGTCGAGTAGTGCATTGATGTTTGAATTCACGATGTCTGACATGCGAGAAAATATGCTCATGTCCACTGTCTCCATAAAGCTGTGCGAGCAACGGGGACCGGTTAGGCGCTTGATGCGTTTCGCCGGCGTCTACCTAGTTAATTCACTTTTCGTGCCAAGTCTCTAAATTCTACTAACTCTTTGTATTTTAAAGATATTTCTACCTTAGAGCCCAAACACACCCAAATGCCCAGCGTTTTCGATGGCTAAATTCGCTAACTGTTGGCACGATTTAAAGCGCTTTCTCAAACTCTCATTCATAAGTTCATTCATCAAGGTAGGCGGATTTGGCCAGGCAGCAAGACTCAGAGCGCATGATCGGCGAAGCGCCGGCTTTTCTCCAGGTGCTCGAAGAGGTATCGCGCATTGCGCCGCTGGAGAAACCCGTCCTGATTGTAGGCGAACGGGGCACCGGCAAAGAACTCATCGCCGCCCGCCTGCACTACCTGTCGAACCGTTGGGAGGCGGATTACCAGAAGGTGAATTGCGCCGCGATCAGCGAAACCCTGCTTGAGAGTGAACTCTTTGGCCACGAGGCGGGTTCGTTCACTGGCGCGAGCCGCGCGCATCAGGGACGCTTCGAACGCGCGAACAAAGGCACACTGTTTCTCGATGAATTGGCCACCACGTCGATGCGCGTCCAAGAGAAGCTGTTGCGGGTGATTGAATACGGCGAGTTTGAACGCCTTGGCGGACAAAAAACCCAGCGCGTCGATGTTCGCCTGGTGGCGGCCACCAACGTCGACTTGCCGGGTCTCGCTGACGCCGGCGACTTCCGCCACGACCTGCTCGACCGGCTCGCCTTTGATGTTGTCACCTTGCCGCCGTTGCGCGCCCGCCAGGAAGACATTGAGCTGTTGGCGCAAACCTTTGCCATCAACATGGCGACTGAATTGGGGCGCGAGTTTTTTCCAGGTTTTACCGACCACGCGCGCGAGACACTGAACAACCACACCTGGCCCGGCAACATCAGAGAACTGAAAAACGCGGTAGAACGCAGTGTTTATCGGGCGGTGGAAGATGAAGCAATCGATGCCATTATTCTCGATGCCTTCGACTCGCCGTTTCGGCCGGGTGCGCCCGTGGCCCAAGTGACCGCAATTTCTACTACTGATAACGCTGAAACTAAAACTGCGAAAGACATTGCCAACGGGGCGCCCGCACCTGCTTCACCCCTTGCCTCGCCGCTTGCCTTGCCACTCGACTTGCGCGAAGAACTGAAGCGACATGAAATTGCGTTGATCGAACAAGGCATGAAAGAAGCGCGGTTCAACCAGCGCAAGGCCGCAGACTTGCTCGGCCTCACTTACCATCAATTGCGCGGTCTGCTGAAGAAGTATGACCTGCTGAACGCAGGCAACGAAGAGGTTGCCTCGTAACGCGAGCCGCTCGCTAGTGCGCTGTTACCCCACTGTTAATCGGCTGCGGCACCTGCCTGGTGCAGCTGAATTTTCGACGGCGGACTGTCCGCCAGATCATCGCTGGTAAGCGCGGCAAAAGCTTCGTCTTTATCCGCCTGACTAAAGGCTTCGGTTGTCACGCAAAACTCAACCATAATGCCATTAGGGTCGGTCACGTACACCGACTGACACCAGTTATGGTCGATCTCCATCACGTCATGCCCCGCACAGAGCAGTCGGTTTTTAGCAGCGGCTAACTCGTCCAGATCACGCGCCCCAAAGGCGATGTGATTGGTCCACATGGGCAGACCCAGTCCGGTGGCAATCGCGGTGTCGTGCTCTGCGGGAATGGTGTCGTCGTGCAGCTCCCAAAAGGCCATCATTTCGCCATCGCCGGTGTCGTAGAAGAAATGCTTCGCCCAACCCCCCGTCGGCGACGGCGCTTTTTCGACCTTCACCAGCTCGAAGCCCATACCGTCGGTATAAAACTGGTGGGTCGCCGCCATGTCTTTGGTAACGATGGCCATGTGGTGGTATGACATGCTGCTCTCCTGGACCCAAAAGTACGATGAATTTGATGGTAGCGCATAGCACCAGATCGCGCTCGCTGTTAGGATACCGCCGCTTCAATGGTGGCCCATTCGGTCCCCTCGCGGCGATACGCTGTACACCCCGCCAGGCCCGGAAGGGAGCAACGGAGACAGCTGACTCGAGCGCCGAGGTGTGGCTGGATGGGCTGCCGCCATATATGGACTGACACACAAATACTGGTGTGAGCCATACCCCTCTGGAGAGGTGTCCGAGCGGCCGAAGGAGCACGCCTGGAAAGTGTGTAAGGGTGAATAACTCTTCGAGGGTTCGAATCCCTCCCTCTCCGCCAACTTGTCTGGAAGCAGCGAACCCGCAACGCCCATGCGAAAGGATCACCGCCCTTACCTACTAAAACGCCTATTAGCCCGCCTTGAGTCGCGCTGGGTGCAACACTTCCTCGCACCCCAGGCAGACGCCTTTGGCGCCAACCCCATGGTGATGAAACCCTGGCATGTGAAGCTCTACGGTGCAGGCATTCACATTGGCGAACAGGTGCACATCATTGCCGCGAGTGATCGCAAGGTGGCGCTCACCACATGGAACTTTGCTGACCAGCAAGGCGCGATTACGCTCGGCGACTACTGCCTCGTTTGTCCGGGTGTGCGTATCGACTCCGCCATTGGCGTCACCATCGGCGACAACTGCATGCTGGCTGCTGGTGCCTATATTTCCGACGCCGACTGGCACGACCAATACGATCGCACCCTGCCCATTGGCAAGTGCACACCCGTGGTACTCAAAGACAATGTATGGATTGGTGAAGGCGCGATGGTCAGCAAGGGCGTGACAATTGGTGAGAACAGCATCGTCGGCGCCAGAGCACTCGTCACTCGTAACGTACCCGCGAACACGATTGTTGGTGGCAACCCCGCACAGGTTTTAAAAACACTCGACCCTGACAAGCCGCGCCGGCGGCGAGCTGATCTACTGGCGAACCCTGAGTTGCCTCAGGAAATGGACCGACTAGAGCGTTATCTCTTGGGCGGCAACGGTTGGCTTTCGTGGTTGCGCTCCCGCCTTCGTCCGGGTCGCCACGATTAGTCAGGCGTCACACGCAGTTGTTACTGTCGCGACACACGCAAGTCGGGCGCAGGACCCGAGTTGGTTGACCTATACGGGTTAATGTCTACCCCGCCGCGGCGCAAGAAACGTCCGTACACGGACAGCGAGCTGGGCGCGTAGCGATTGTATAAATCGAGAAAGATCTGCTCGATCGTTGCCTCATGAAAACCCGGATGCTCACGGTACGACACCAGATAACGATACAAACCATCCACATCAAATCGTGCGCCGGCGTATTCAATAAGCAGTGACGCCCAATCTGGCTGGCCCGTCACGGGACACAGGCTGCGAAACAGGTGCGTGTGCCAGCTCTTGTTCACGTGCGTGTCTTGCTCCGCCTCGCTCAACAGCCCGGCATCAAGGGTAAAGGCATCCACAGCAACATCCATATGGTCAAGGCACTCACCGGGCAGGCCGGTTGCCGCGCTATTCAGCTGCTCGGCTTCTGACAGCTCAATCATTACCGGGCCGCGAAACGCCAGCATCAGATCGCTATCAAGAGTCTTCTGCACTTCGGCAATGTTGGCAAAGCGCGTTTGCGCGAACGAATTGAGATACAGCTTCAGCGACTTGCTCTCAACGATCGCCTGGGAGCTGATGGGCACCTGAATGCGCAACAGTGCCCCCCGCGGGCCACCATTTTCGGCCAGCCAGGACAGTTCATAGCAGGTCCAGATATCTTCGCCGTGAAACGGCAGCTCGGGATCGAGGCCCGTGAGTTCCGCGCGCGAATCCGCCCGGGGAATAGAGTGCAACAGCGAGGGCGTATAGGTGGCGACATAGGCCACTTCCCGCCCGAGCGGTGATTCGATCAGACTTGCTGCCTGGGTTGATTGAGACACGGCGTATTGCTCCAATTCTAGCGGGAACAGATTATTTGAAGCGGGTCACAAACGATAGTCGCGCCCGACAAACGGCATTTTGGGTACTGCGAACGGGGCGCTTGTGCCACGGAATTGACGTATCCTTGCCGCACCACTTAACTACGAACATGTATGCAGAGGATCATTCGGACATGATTCAGATCACCACCAGTCTCGCTGCGACGGACATCGTTCAAGCACTGCAAAACCAACCCAGGGAGGAATTCCTGCGGTTGACGAAGGACTTATTCACCACCCACCCAGATTCCAAACTGCTGGAGGAAGTGGCAGACCTGGTGCTCGCCGAACTCGAACGCCGCGCATTAGACCCCTGATCGTTTGCTACAATTCACTCTCATTTATTCTAACTAGAAGACATTCTGCGCTATGCCCAAGGTTATCTTTGAAACCCTAGACGGCGACCGCCGCGAGGTAGACGCCGCCAACGATATCAGCCTGATGGAAATCGCGCTGGCCGAAGGCCTGGAAGGCATTGAAGGTGAGTGCGGCGGCGCCTGCTCGTGTGCCACCTGTCACGTCGAAGTTGCAGCCCAATGGTGGGACGCTGTGGGCAAGCCCGAAGACATGGAACTCGACATGCTCGACTTTTGCGAAGAGCTGACGGAACGCTCGAGGCTCGGCTGTCAGGTGCAGATGACCGACGCGCTCGACGGGCTGGAAGTTAAAATAGTCGGGCGCTAACAGATCAGGCGTTAACCCGGTTGCTCGCTTGTCGACTGCAATTCCGCCAGCGAGCGCGACAAATAGACCACAGCGGCAAGGCAAGTCATCCCCAGGCCATTAACCAGCAGCGTTTGCCGCGAGCCAATCTGATCGCACAGAAATCCAGCCCACAGCGCACCGAGCGGTCCTGCCCCCATCATGGCCAGGCTATAAAAGCTCATCACCCGCGCGCGCTGCCCGGCCGGCGCCAGTTCCTGCATCACCGATCGCGACATGCTCATGGCGACCCCACCACACAGCCCCCACACAAAGATCATAAACACGAACGTCCAATAGCCCATGGGCAACACCCCTAAAGCCAGAACCAGGCCACCGATCATTTGCGCGACTAACAGCGCCCGACCGGGTCTTCCAATAGTGCCAAGCCGCAACAACAGCCCCACCATTAAAAACAGGCCCAGGGAATTGGCCGCGTTCAAGCCAGCCAGCGCACTGGTATCCGTGGAGAAGAACTCGCGAATCAACAAGGGCGTGGCAACCATGTAGGCACCCATAAAAAACAGTCCCATCGCGATATTCAGCCAAATAATGCTGCGCATGGGAGCAGAGGCAAACACGGTGACGGCACCTTCGCGCAGCGATTGCAAAACCGCCGCAAGCAACGCAGGTTTCCTGGCCTGCTCCGGGACCCCGTGAGTGCCGCCAACGTTTTGCCCGGCCGGCTGATCCAACGCGGCAGGAATGCGCGCAAACGCAACCACGCCCATCAACAACACCACCATTTGCGTAACCACCAGCGGCTCGGGGCCAAACCAGTCCGTCAGCATAGACAGACCCAGCCCCAGCATTTGCACACCAAACTGCACCATGCTGGTCAACACCACCGCGCGCTGCACAGCAGAACCCGCTACCTGATTGAGCAAGCCATCCCGGGCCGGTGTTACAAACGCCTGGACGGTACCCATGCACAACGCATAAGCGAGCAAACCGTTAAAGGTCAGGCCGTCTGCCCGAAGCATATAAAGCAGAGCGCCAAGCGGCAGCAGGGCCAGTGCCTGAAATCGAAGCACCATGCTGCGGGGTCCAAAGCGATCCGCTACGCTGCCACCAATCAGCAATAAGAGCGTGCTTGGCAACAAAAACGCCATCTGCGCGACGCCCACATTCACGGGCGACTCGTTGAGCACCATGGCGACCAGCCAGGTAAACAGCACCGACTGAATGCCAAAAGCGGCAAACCAGGAGCCGGTGCCCAGCAAATAGAGGCTTAACGGACGAATGCGGCCTACCAGATACGGACGCGCTGCGCCGGCGGCAGGTACATGGCGTCTGTTGGCTGCACATCAAACGCCTCGTAGAACGCATCGACGTTGCGCAATACGCCGATCACTCTATATTTGCCGGGCGAATGCGGATCACTAAGCAAGCGTTGGCGTAAGGCTTCGTCGCGCATCTGGCTACGCCAGGCGTGGGCATAACCAATAAAAAAGCGCTGTGCCCCGGTGTAGCCATCAATAACCGGCGAGCCTGCGTCACCCCAGGTCGAGGCTGCGGCATCGTGCCAGGCCCGATACGCCATGGTGAGCCCGGCAAGATCGCCAATGTTTTCACCCAGTGTCAGTTCGCCGTTGATACTCACGTCGGCCAGCGGCTGGTAGGCCTCGTATTGCGCAACCAGCGCCTGGGCACGTTCGGTATAGGCGGTGCTGTCCGCTTCGGACCACCAGTCACGCAGCGCGCCCGTGCCGTCAAACTTACGCCCCTGATCGTCAAAACCGTGGCTGAATTCGTGGCCAATCACGGCGCCAATTGCGCCAAAGTTAAACGCATCATCAACCGCAGGGTCGAAGAACGGTGCCTGCAAAATAGCCGCGGGAAACACAATTTCATTCAGCGTTGGCCGGTAGTAGGCATTCACGGTTTGCGGCGTCATGCCCCACTCCGTGCGGTCGACCGGCTTTGTCAGCTTGGCGATTTGGCGCCTGTTTTCAAACGCTCGTCCGCGCCGAACGTTTGCGATCAACGCATCAACTTCAATGGTTAAGTCCGAATAATCACGCCACACATCCGGGTAACCCACCTTCTTGTTGAAGGCTGCGAGCTTGGCCTGAGCCTCGGCCTTGGTCGCCTCCGCCATCCAGGGCAACTCCGTAATGCTCGCCCCGAACGCAGCCCGCAAGCCTTCTACCATGTCTGCAATTTTCGTCTTGGCACTGGCCGGAAAGTGATCCCGCACATACAGCTTGCCGACCTGCTGGCCGAGCAGGCGATTCACGGCAGAAACACCGCGTTTCCAGCGTGGCCGCTGCTCCTGCTGACCACGCAGGGTTGTGCCACGAAAGGCAAAGCTCTCGGCGGCGATCGCTTCCGGCAAATAGCCGGCGAAGGAGTCGAGCACACGAAACTTCAGATACGCCTGCCAGGTAGCGAGGTTCGTGCTGTCAATAAACTTGGGTAACCCGGCAAAGTAATCGTCCTGTGCGAGCACAATAATTTCTGGCTGGCCAAAGTCTCCGCCCTGCAAAAACGCCTGCCAAAATGTCGCGTCGGCGTTGTTGGCCACAGTGACCTTGTTGGTATAGATGCGTTCACGATCGCGACTTTTCTCCCTCGGCCATTGCATCTTTGCCAGCGCTTCTTCGAAGGCGTAGATCGACCGTGCGTTAACAGCCCCGTCCGACCAGCCAACCAGAGCGTACATGGCCTCGATGTGAGTCAGATACTTCGCCCGGATGTCGACAAATTTCTCACCCGTGTTCAGATAGTAGTCGCGATCGGGCAACCCCAGCCCACCCTGCCAGAAATACAGCAGGCTGCGCGTTGGGTCAGCCGCATCACCATCAACGTAAAAACCGACCGGCAGGTTGATGTCGAGCAGCTGCAATTCGCCAAACAGGCCAGCCAGTTGCGCATGGGACTCCAGAGAATCGATCTGCGCAAACAGATCCGCCAGTGGCGCAAGCCCAAGCTCCGCCACTTTGGCCTCATTCATGAAGCTTAGATAAGCGTTACCAATGCGGGCCTCGTCCGCGCTGGCAGTGCCGGCCGTCACCGTCTGGGCTGCGGCTTCAATCAGGTCTTTGACCTGCAGCTCGGTACGGTCATAGACCACGTTAAAAACGCCGTACCGGCTACGATCAGCGGGAATCTCGTTGCTGGCTATCCACTCGGCATTCACAAATTCGAAGAAATCGTCCTGCGCGCGCACGCTGGTACTGAAGTCGCTGACGTCGAAACCACTCTTAAGGACCTCTGGGGTGGCGCCTGCCCCCGTCGCAGAATTACTGGCGTCGGTGACAGGTCCTGCCGTTTGGGCGCAACCCACCACGGCGGCAAGCACCAGGCTGCCCAACGACTTCCGCAACAACGTCTGGGCTGGCTGGGTCGTTAACTTCATCATCTGCAGGAAAGTCCTCACCGGCACGCGCGCCGGACAGTTAGTGGGGCCACCAGAACGCCTGCCTGGGGACGGGAAAACAGTACGAAAGATTATGCTACTAGACAGGCTAAGGCACGAGAGATTGGAGCGGGTAACGAGGTTCGAACTCGTGACCTCGACCTTGGCAAGGTCGCGCTCTACCAACTGAGCTACACCCGCTGCGTGCCCGTAACAAAGCGATTCCTGCTACGAAGGCGCGCAATGTACCAAAGCAATGGCGCTGCGTAAACGCTCGGGGGAGCGCCCGGAAGAGCCGCTCAACGCGACCTAAAACAAGTGCACTTATATTGACATAAATTCGCAAGTGATTAGACTAGGTGGCATAGTTAGCAACACCTGTTAACATCCGCTTAAACAACCAGAAGTCCGAAGATGGCACTGGCATAAAAATAATAGCGGCGCGACAGCCGTTTTTGTCGGGGTAAGAGAAAACGCATGGAAAGCAATAACTTCAATGAGAGTGTCAATGTTATTTGGCAGTCTTATCAGGCATTTTACATGCCCTTGGAATTGCTGGCTTCAATCCTGCTCGGGCTGCTCGCTGTGAGGTTGATGCGACGCTATAGAGCGTCGCTTGCCACTACCCGCATACTGTACTCGACACACTCCGCCAACCCTGCAGTGACCGCAAATATGCAATTCTCTTCCCGGTCCAGTGGCTTGGCACGAGTGCAACGGCTCGAACCGGGCGCTGGGCCCCAACAAGCGCCTGCTCATGCGTCTGGGTACGCGAATGCCAATGGCGCGACGCATCCGCCCATCCAAAGCGGCGTCCAAAGCGGCGTCCAAAGCGGCGTCCGACGCAATATCCGACGCAACACCCACCAGCAAACCATCACCAAGCGGAAGCCAGCGGTCGCCTAAGCCGCTGCTCCAGCCGCCCCAGCCTGCACGCTCGGTCTACCGGGCTACGTCTGCCGGGCTAGGGTTCCCAAACACCGTGCCCAGGGGCCCAAAGAGACTTTCGGACTAGTTTACTTGTCTCTCATAACTGATTGATTTAACGAACTATTGGCATGTTGGCGATCCAACCACTACACTGCATGGCCGACCGTCGGTGATTGCAGAAAAACAATAACAACAGCACGATGAAAAACCAGTCTCGCCAATTCCCGCACGCCTTTGCTGCGACGCCCAACACCAAGCCCAGCGCCGAGAAATGGAGCAAGCGAAGGCCCGTTCTATCGGCCCGCTTATGGGGCCTTGCGCTGGCCACCGGCGTACTGCTCACGCCGATTGCGCAGGCCGGCGATCTCGAGAGCGTCCGGATAGGCAATCACAACAAGTACACCCGGCTGGTCTTTGACCTGTCGGGCCCCACGCAACCCAAACTGATTCGCAGCAGCGCGGACACCTACGAATTGCACCTGCCCAACACGCGCTGGAAAGCCAGCAAGTTGCGTGCCCGAGAAGGCCTGGTGCGCAAGGTCTCGCCGACATCTGGGTCTGCAAAGTCTGCTGATTTGCGTCTTGAAGTCCGCCTTTCGGGCGACGCTCGCGCCTCGCTCCATACCCTGCGCGCGCCAGCCCGGGTAGTGGTTGATTTGGCCGAGGTAGAACAGAGTGACTATGTGGTGGTGATCGACCCAGGCCACGGCGGCAGGGCGCCAGGTGCCGTGGGTAAGGGCGGCACACTGGAAAAGAACGTTACCCTGGCCATTTGCAAAGCATTGCACACCGACCTAAACAAACAACCGGGCATCCGTGCCGTGCTGACGCGCAGCACCGACAAGACCCTGTCGCTGGCCCAGCGGGTGGAAATTGCGCGAACGCACCACGCCGACCTGTTCGTCTCGGTACATGCCGACGCTATCAGCGATCGCTCGGTACGCGGAGGCTCGGTCTACGCCCTGTCGAACACAGGCGCTGAACACGCTGCCAGGCGCTGGGCGGGTAACGGCCACACCGCCGCCAAAAAACCGCAAAACCTTGCCGGCATCGACCTTAGCCACCGCGATGCAGACGTCGCCAACGTGCTCTACGATCTGGTTCAAACCGACACTCTGGAACGCAGTAACCTCCTTGCACAGGACGTTCTCGACAACCTGATGGCTTCCCAACGGGTGCGGTTTAAGGAAGTACGGCTGGCTAACCTCGGCGTTCTTAAAGCACCCGATGTCCCCTCGGTGCTGGTCGAAACCGCCTTTATTTCCAACGCCCAAGACGAGCAGCGCTTGCGCAGTGCGAAGGGTCAGCGCTCCATTGCCCAGGCCATCGCGAAAGGCATTAGCGGTTTCATAAAACGCCCTACCGAATTGGCCCGAGCCCGCAGTGGCACCTCCGAAGAACCGCTTATCGCGGTGACTCAACCCTATCGCCACTACGCCGTCGTCGATGGCGACACCCTGTACAGCTTGGCCCGCAGGTTTGGTGTTAGCGTGAAAGAACTGGCGCAAACCAATCGCCTGCAAGGCAACTTCATCAAGCAAGGCATGGTGTTACGCGTCCCCGGCTCCAGCGCGACCATTGCCGCAGGCAATTGACGGGCGCCGCAGGCAAAAAACATCTGCCGCAGGC
>CAZSYU010000043.1:0-7070 GCA_964611345.1 uncultured Pseudomonadales bacterium | reverse complement strand
TGCCGCAGGCAATTGACGGGCGCCGCAGGCAAAAAACATCTGCCGCAGGCCATTAACACTCAATAACAGCTAGCCGCCGGGTTCGACCGCAGCGCCGGAGACTCGCACGCCCAGCGGCCCACCGGGCACCCACACATCAATGGTTTCGCCATTGCGCTCAATCGTCAATGCGTAGGTCTGTTCGGGCGAACCTGCCCGGATGCGCGTCGTCAAATCACGCGTGCTGTACAATGGCTGACCATCGAGTGAGCGCAGGTAATCACCGGGTTCAACCCCGGCGCCAATGGCCGTGGAGGAACGCAGCACACTGGTTACCTCCACCCTGTTGGGTTGGCCACTCGCATACAGATAGTTGTCATAAGTAGCATCACCAAACTCTTCCCGAATGGCCGCGGCATCGGCAGGGATCTGGCGCCGCGCATCTCGCGCCGCGCGCTGCAAATCCGCATCACCACTGGCCGCGGCTTGCCGCACCTGATAACTCGCCTCCAATCGTGCCAACGCCAACTCATCGAGACGCTGCACTAGCGCTTCGGCATCCTCTGCAACCACCCCTGTTGCGGCCAGCCGCTCAACCGTCAGCTCGCCCGCTACCGCTGCAACCGCGCCGGGGGCTGCCGCAGCCGCAGCCGATGGTACAGGGGTAAAATTGCCTGTCGCTGCTACTAACTGCTCCCGCAGAGCCGCGAGTTCTTCTCGCAATTGCTGTTGGGTACGTTGCAATCCGTCCACCTGGGCCGCAAGCGATGCCTCTTCCTTGGCGGGCGAACTCAACGGCGCCAAGGTTGCTGAGGGCTGCCCGTTCGTGTCAGTCGCCAGAGCCACGGCTGGTGCAGGTTGGTCGAAGTACCAAAGTGCTGCCACCACCAGGACGCCACCGAGTACAGCGGCCAGCAGCAGACGCGCAAAATCAGGCATAACGTGGCCCCCCGGAATCCACTGCCGTCACCTTGCCAGTCACCGCACGGCCCATGGCCTCAACCAGCTCTTCCGCCACCTTCAGATGGTTGGGTTGCACCATCATATGAAGGGCCTGGGGTTCTTGCACCCCGCCCAAATACCAGCCTTGTTTACGCAGCCCGCTCCATATCTTGCCCATCTGGCCAGCCGGGGTTTCGAGGGCCAGTATCGGCAACACATCCTCGTGCAGGGGCTTAAGCCCCACTTGTCTGGCACCGTCAGCAATGGCTTTTTGGGCCGCAACCACCTGGCGCGCGCGCTCGGTGTAGCCCTCTTGGCCAAGATAATTCTGCACCGCCCAGGCGCCGGCAATGGCGCCCCCCGGTCGCGATCCTGAGGCCGTGGGCGTGGTCATTTCGCCACACGGCCACGCATTGAATGCGAAGTGCTGATGCGCGTGTTCGTCCGCGTGCCGATAGAACACCGTGGATGCCGCCTTTGGCGCAAACCCATATTTGTGCAGGTCGGCAGAAATTGATCGCACCCCGGGCACCCGAAAATCAAACGGCGCAAGTTTAGAGCCTTGCTCTTCTCGAATAGTGCGCAAAAACGGCAGAAAATAGCCGCCGACACAGGCATCAACATGCAACCACAGCGAATGCTGCTGGGCGAGCGCGCCGAGTTCGGTGATTGGATCGATGACGCCATAGGGGTAACAGGGCGCCGAGCCCACTAACATAATCGTGCGCTCTGTAATGGCGGCAGTCATGGCCGTCACATCGGCACCGTGGTCGTAGGCGACCGGCACGCGCACCACTTCAAGGCCCAAATAGTGCGCTGCCTTGTCAAATGCCGGGTGGGCGGAGTATGGCGCAACAATGGTGGCACCCTGCACATCCCGACCCTGGGCCGCACTCCAGTCGCGGCAACTCTTCACGGCCAGAAATATACTTTCAGTACCACCAGAACTCATATCGCCGCCCCCGTCCGGAGCGCCAAACAACGACAGACCATTACCAATCACCGCATCGTACATGTGGTTCAGGCTGGGAAACGCCGTTTTTAGGCCCAGGCCGTTTTCGACGTGATACATGTTGTAGGCTCGCGCGCCCACCTCCAGCACATCGTCCCCAGCGTGGAACACATACAGGCCGGTGCGGCTGTTGCGCCAATCTACATCGTGCTTGCGAAAGTCACGCATTTGTTGCTCCAGGTCATCCCAACTGCGGGACGCCTGAGGAAACTGGTTTGCCGTCATAGCCAGATACTCCGATTGGCTGAGATAGTCTTTGTGAGACGGGCCACGCTAGCGCCTTCGGCAGCGGCCGTAAAGAGCGAGCGGCGCGCTAATCAGACGAGCCGTGCTCTGTTCTGCGCCTGCCGCATTGGTTAGTCTTTGCGCCGTGCATCGTTTATTGAGAAACCTATGAAAACAGCCGCCGCCGTGGCCTTCAAAGCAGGCCAACCTCTGGAGATTGTCGAATTGGATCTGGAGGGCCCACAGGCAGGTGAAGTCATGGTTGAAATCAAGGCCACAGGTGTCTGCCATACCGATGCCTTTACCTTAAGCGGCGACGACCCCGAGGGCGCCTTTCCAGCCGTGCTGGGTCACGAAGGCGCCGGTGTTGTCGTGGAAGTCGGTGCAGGTGTCACGACACTCAAGCCAGGCGACCACGTTATTCCGTTGTACACCCCGGAGTGCCGCGAGTGCGAGTACTGCCTGCACCCCAAAACCAATCTCTGCCAGGCTATCCGCGAAACCCAGGGCGCCGGCGTAATGCCAAATGGCACTAGCCGGTTTTCTTTTGAAGGCAAGCCTGTGTTGCATTACATGGGCTGTTCCACCTTTTCCAACTTCACCGTGCTGCCAGAGATTGCGCTGGCGAAAATCCGGCCAGATGCGCCATTCGACAAAGTTTGTTACATCGGTTGCGGGGTCACCACTGGCATCGGTGCGGTATCGATGACCATGCAGGTCGAACCCGGTTCAACCGTTGCGGTGTTCGGTCTGGGCGGCATTGGGCTGAATGTCATTCAAGGCGCCAAACTGGTGGGCGCTTCGCGCATCATTGGCATCGATACCAATCCCGCCAAAGACGCTCTGGGTCGCACCTTTGGCATGACCGATTTTGTGAACCCAAAAGAGCACTCCGATCTGGTTGGGCATCTGGTTGAACTGACCGGCGGCGGACTCGACTACACTTTCGAATGCATTGGCAACGTGGACACCATGCGCCAGGCCCTTGAGAGCGCGCACAAGGGATGGGGGCAGAGCTGCATTATTGGCGTGGCGGGTGCCGGACAGGAAATCTCCACCCGGCCGTTTCAACTGGTTACCGGGCGCAGTTGGCGCGGCACGGCTTTTGGCGGTGCCCGCGGACGCACCGACGTGCCGAAAATTGTCGACATGTATATGGAAGGTCGCATCAACATCGACGACCTGATTACTCACACCATGCCATTAGGTGACATCAACAAGGCCTTTGATCTGATGCACAGCGGCGAGAGCATTCGCTCGGTGGTGCAGTATTAGCGCATCGCCTGCCCAAACCGCGCCAACCGCTGCAAGCAAAAAGAGCCAGGGTGGCGAACCCTCACTGCTCATCTCTGCGCTACCGCTGCTCGTACTGGTGGCCTTGCTGTCATACAACGTGTTTGTGTTTGGGGATGATGCTGTCAGCGGTTCAAATCAGCTTATCCTGCTGGGCGCGGCGGCCTTTGCGGCCTTGCTGGCGGTTCAACAAGGCAGTAACTGGGCCGATCTGCAGGACGGCATGCTCGATGCCATTCGGTTGGCGGCGCCCGCCACTCTGATCTTGCTGTTGGTCGGTGCGCTGTCGGGCACCTGGCTGGTCAGCGGCATCATCCCGGCCATGATTTACTACGGACTGCAAATCCTGAGTCCCGAGATCTTTCTGCCTGGCGCTTGTGTTATCACGGCGATGGTGGCGCTCTTTACCGGCAGCTCCTGGACAGCGGTGGCCACCATCGGTATCGCCCTCATTGGTATTGGCAATGTGCTGGGGCAAAACGAAGCGGCAGTGGCCGGGGCAATTATTTCCGGCGCCTACTTTGGCGACAAAATGTCGCCATTGTCAGACACCACTAACCTGGCTTCAGCGGCCAGCGGCGCTGAGTTGTTCACGCATGTGCGCTACATGGCCCTCACCACCGTACCCACCATTCTGATCGCCCTGGTTATTTTCTCTGTAATAAGTGGCAGCTCCGACGCCGCAGATGCCACCCAAACCGCCGCAGAAATATCCACTATTCTGCAACACACAATCAACATCACGCCATGGCTCGCCCTCCCGCCATTGATCATTATCGGTTTGATCCTGAAAAAGGTCCCCGCACTGCCGGCAATCTTTTCCGGTGTGTTACTGGGCGCCCTGTTTGCCCTCATTTTCCAGCCACACATCGTGGCCGGGCTGGGCGATGGCGGCACTTACGTCAATCTGATGAAAGTGATGTACACCGACTCTGCGATCGTCTCTGGCAACGCCATGCTCGATGAGTTGCTCACCTCGGGTGGCATGTCTGGCATGCTCTCGACCATCTGGTTAATTTTGGCGGCGATGGCGTTTGGTGGCGTAATGGACGCCAGTGGCTTCCTTGGCCGCATCACCGGAGCGTTGGTTAGCCGGGCCAATTCAGACTTTGGACTGATTGGCGCAACGGCAGGCACCAGTATTTTCACCAATGTCACCGCATCGGATCAGTATCTTGCCGTGATAGTTCCCGGACGCATGTTTGCGCCCGCCTATGCCGAACGGGGACTGGCGCCGGAAAATCTCTCGCGCACCCTGGAAGACGCGGGCACTGCAACCTCACCGCTAGTGCCCTGGAACACCTGTGGCGCCTACCACGCTGGCGTGCTCGGCGTGAGTACCCTCGCCTACGCGCCATTCGCCATCTTTTGCTACTTAAGCCCATTGATGACACTGACATTTATTGCCTTCGGAATTCGTATCGCCCGGTTGGGCGGCCCAGCAACAACCCCGCTAACTACCGCAACCACCTAAATCACCAGGAGTAACCCCAATGGCACCAGTACCTTCGCACGGCACGATCGCCGTTACCGGCGCCGCCGGCTTCATTGGCGGCTGGACCGTGCAACGTTTGCTGGATAAGGGCTACCGGGTGCGCGCGTGCGTGCGCGATGCAAGCGATGACACAAAGTGTGGCTTCTTGAAAGCGATGGGCGCCTACCGCTCAGGGCGCCTGAGCCTGCACAGTGCTGACCTCGACAATGACGGTTGCTTCGACGAGATTTTTGCCGGTTGCCATGGCGTGTGTCACCTCTCACACGTCTCTGACTACGATGATCAGGCGTATGTAGCGCGGGTGTGCGATCACATCATTGCGAGTGTGAACAACGCTGAAACTGTTACCCGCGTGGTAGTTACCTCTAGCATTGCGGCGGTGATTTCTGAAGTTGATTTACAGGAGCTTGTGCGCAGGCCGGTGTGCTACGAAGATCGTTACCCCGATGAGTCAAACCCAAAGCGCACACCAGCAAAAGGTCAGGGCTACTCCATTGGCAAGGTCATCGCGCAGCGCGCGTTCTCTGACGCCGCCGAGGCCAATGGCCGCTGGGATGCCATCACCTGCTGCCCCGCAGACAACGTCGGCCCCATCATGTCGGCCCATCAAAAAGACATGGGGCCGTGGCAACACAACATTGAAATGATGCTACTGGGCAAGTATTACCAAACTCAGGCGTATCGACCCTGGATGACGGTTGACGTGCGCGACACCGCAGACTGTCACATTGGGTTACTCGAAAGCACAGAGGTCACCAACGGTGAACGCTACATCGCCTGGTCAACCGAAGCCCGCAACTGCGAGGACATCTGCGCCGACATCGATCGCCTGTTACCCGAGCTGCGCCATGCAACGCCTGAGGTTACCGACCCCTATCCCGATCGCTTAAAGGCTCGCGAAGCAGAAATGCGTGCCGCGTGGGCAAGCTGTGAATTACGCAATGATCGCATTCGCGATCTGCTCGGTACGCAGTTTCGCCCGCTGGATGTCTCGATTCGCGATTGTGTTGAATCGCTGATAGGCGTTGCTGGCGTTGAACCGGTTGTTCGCGATTAGGTTTTGGGGTACCCGGCGTAGGAATCTTTCAGCGTGGCGTGATTCAACAGCACCTGACATTTCACGTCGCCTGCTGTATCGCTGATGGTTGACCGCACCCAATAACTCTCAGTACGACGGCTCTGTGACAGCGTGACTATTTCGCGACTCAAGGAATAGTCTTCGCCCACCAGCAGTGGACCGTCAATCATCCGAATTTCGAGGTCGGCAAACAAACCTACCGCCGGCCCTTTAACGGGCCACTTAGCGGTGTGGCTGGAATATTCCGCCAGCACACTAATCATTTCAAACGGGATAACGGCCCTACCCCAGGGTGAGGTAATCGCGCTTGCCGGGTCATAATAACTGCACGGTTCGGTAATTTTTTTGAGCTTTTGCTCCAATGAAAACGGATACAGAGCGCCCATATTTTGGCTGAAGTCCATCCGCACCTGCTCGTGGGCTGCGCCTTTCATGCCCTCGTGCAGATCCGCAAGAATCACCAGCTCACCCGCCGGACGCAGTTTTGCCCGTCGCGCATCGAGCTCGCTGGTGGGATGCTCTGGACCCACTGATGCCGTGCCAGACAACACCGGCAGACCATCTTCTTTTTCCGCCCAAATGCGGACCTGGGTTGCATCTGCTGCAGGCCGTTCAACGAAGGCCCGTACTTTGTCTCCTTCCACACACATATTGAGGTAGTGGGCGGAGATGCAGCCGTTCGAAAACCAGCGATCGCCCCAAATGGTCGCAAGCAGCGGATCAAACTGACTAAAGTGTGTCGGACCTTCGATTGGCCCCGCTTTAAAGCCCAGCTTCTCTGCTGTGTCGTCATCGTGAATTGACAGATGACCGCCATATTCCTGTTCTGCCAGCATTTGCCTGGGTTCACGCAGTGGGCCACACAGGCTCACAGGGGTGGCAAAACCGCTTATCCCTGCCTCATTCATAGACTGCCTCACTCATAGGTTGTCTCCCAAATCCACAATTGTCCCCCCCGCAATATACCCCAATGCCAAGCACCAGTTGGTGCTGCATACTAAGCGCATGGCAAACACCACACTGTCTCTTGCTGGCACGCCCGCTGC
>CAZSYU010000042.1:0-30900 GCA_964611345.1 uncultured Pseudomonadales bacterium | reverse complement strand
GTACTGCAGCCCTAATCGCCGCAGGAACCGGGGGCACCACGGTGACCTCGCAAGCACTCGCGTTGCGTCCGTTGGTCGCCATTGGCCTTATCTCCTACTCGCTGTATCTGTGGCATTGGCCCGTTCTCGTATTCGTAAAACTCTATCTCGTCCGTCCACCCACACAAACAGAAACCCTGTTTGCCGTTGCCGCCGCTTTTATTCTGGGTTGGGCCTCGTGGCGGTTTGTTGAGCGACCCTTTAGAACCCACCGACAGAGCGCCAATTCAGCACCGAACAGATTGCGCGACGGCTTGCTTCCAGACAGCAAGATTCTGCCCAGTTCACTGGCGTGCATCGCCCTTCTCGCGACCATCGGCGTCGCACTGGACAACACCGATGGCGCACCGTCGCGCTTGCCAGATGCCATCGTGAAGATCGCCGAAGTTGTCGATGACAAACCGCCAGAACGGAAGTACTGCTCCAACATCAGTGCAACAGAGGTGTCGTTCGATCGGCTCTGCAAACTAGGCAGCGCTGATCAGCGCCCAGACTTTTTGTTGTGGGGCGACTCCCACGCCATGACACTGGCCCCACGCTTCGCAGAAGTTGCACTGGCAAACGCGCGCTCTGGCTTGAGTGCTACCAACGACGGTTGCGCTGCATTGCTCAACGTCTACCCGATCAATACCGACCCAGACGGCGAGTGCCTGCAATTTAATGCCGCCGTACTCGAATTGATTGCGACCCAACCGGAGATTAAAACCATCGTCCTGGCAGGGCGCTGGGCGATCTACGCCGAGTCCACGCGCTACAAACATGAATCGGGAAAACCTGTGCAGCTCGCTGAAGGTGATATAGCAGACACCAACGCAGACACCAGAAGCTCCAGAATTTGGGAACGGGCACTATTACGCACATTGCGGGCACTTGAGCAGCTCAACAAAACCGTGGTTGTGATTGACAGCGTCCCCGAGGTTGGCTGGAACACACCGCACATCATCGCCCGATCTGCTCTGCTCGACCGACCCGTTCGCATCGCTCCAAGCGTCGACGAATTCTTAGCGCGGCAACGCCACGTAATACCCGTATTCAGTGCTTTGGAGCAAAGGGTGTTGCAACCACAGAAGCTGCTGTGCGAGGGCGCCTCATGCCAGGTGGCGATTAACAACGAGCCTCTTTACTTCGATGAGGATCACCTGTCGAGCGCTGGCAGCAAGCTACTACTCCCCTTGGTGCGCGAGGCACTCGGGCAAGCTCCAAGCTCGCCAGAATAAGAGTGACAGACAAAAGTGACAATTGCTCCGGGATTATTCTTGGGGAGGCGCCTTCGTCAGAGCCTCGCGCAACACAACAGAGCGCTTACCCAATACTTTTTTTACTGCGCTGCGTAGGTCATCTCGCGATATTCGCCGCAGGCCCTGATCTTCCGATGTGGCCAGCAGATAGGCGACCACCTCGTCCAGCCCACCCTCAGTTACCTCTGACAGTTCCTCATCGAGATCGTGAAACAGGATTAACGCCCGAGAAGTGTCGGCACTCTTGGACGGGTCTGCCAGTTTCCCGCGCTCGCTACTTACCCAGTCGCGCTGGGTTGTTATAGCGTCATCGAATCGATCGCGGCTAATGCCACCACTATTGAACAGGACCTTCAACGAATAATATTCGGCAATGCCTTCAACTATCCAGTCATCGCCCTCAGCACCAGACCAACGCGTCGCCACATGCACCAACTCATGCAGCACCGTGCTAGTCGCATTTTCACTAATTAGTGGTCGCCTGGGGTGCAAATAAACCGACGCAGGGCCCGACAGCGCGCCAAGCCACATCGATTCATCACCGGACACCATCAATAGCTTGTCTGGAAAAGTTGGAAACACACGGATAAGTTCTGGCAGTGTCCAATGCAAGAATGCCAACGTAGGCACTCTTGGGTAGCGCGAACCGAGCGGCGCAGCCACCGTTACCGTACGCCCACCAACCGATTCTCGACGTACACCCAGATCACCACCAAGCAGCCAACCACGAGGTGCCGGGAACAGGGTTTTGGGCGTCTTAACCTTCCGCTGCTCGGAATCCAATCGGCCGTAGGGAGTTTCAAACGCCCAGTTTTTTGGGCCTGACAATTCCAGGGTCAGCGAACTCGTGGAGTTGCGAAGTTTCTTGGTAGTGACCTCGGGCAACATGTCATTGAAGCGCAGCAGTGCCCAATCATCAGTAACCCTGGCATCAAACGCATCACCTCGAGCGTTTTCGACAAAAGCGGTGTACATCAAGCTGCCACCTTTGCGCGGCACCTGCCAGGTTAACCGGCCTTTGTCATGCCGAATCTTGCCGTCACCCTTAAAGTTGGAAAATTTTTTCGCCGGCGCTGCAAAGCTGAGCTGGCGCAACGCGCCTTTCTTTTGCCTGATAGTTAGCTCTACCTCAGCTGCCTTGTCTGCGGGTTGCAGGTCGGCTACAAACTTCACCCGGTAATCTCTCGCAAAGCTTGGCGCGCTAAAACATCCAACCAACAGACCAACCAGCAAAATAGTTGCTGATCCCAAAGAACCTACTCTCACTGGCGCACTTCCTGCCACAAAACACGGCATACCACTATAGAAGCGCGCATGAGACCACATCACACCCTCTCTCACCACTTTTCGATGATCTTCAATTGGTGTCGTTCGCAAGGTCTTCGCCACCACCCACATTGAGATAGACTGTTGAGTCGCGTTAAAACCGTTAAAACCAATCGGACCAACAATGACCAATTTGCTATCTCCCCTGTCTTTCAGCCGCGGCCCCGACATGAAAAATCGCTTCATGCTTGCCCCACTCACCAATTCTCAGAGTCAGGAAGACGGCGTCATGACACAAGAGGAGTTCCATTGGCTCACCAAACGCGCAGAAGGTGGTTTCGGGCTAACGATGACCTGCGCGGCTCACGTCCAGGCCGTTGGCAAAGGATTTTCCGGGCAAATGGGGGTTTGGTCGGACGATCACATCGAAGGACTCGCTCGCCTGGCGAGCGCCATCAAGGCACAGGGCAGCATTGCCAACGCCCAACTACATCATGCAGGCAATCGCTCACCGGCAGCGCTCATCGGCGAAACGCCAGTATGTCCTTCTGCCGACCCTGAAACCGGGGCCCGTGAGCTCACCACAGATGAGGTCCGAACGCTCGTTCAAGATTTTGTAGACGCCGCAGTGCGCTCGGAACGGGCGGGCTTTGACGGCGTAGAGCTGCACGGCGCCCACGGTTACATTCTATGCCAGTTCTTTAGCGACACACTCAACAGGCGCAACGACGAATATGGTGGTTCGCTGGAAAACAGATTCAGGATTCTGTTTGAGATTATCGATGGCATTCGCGAACGCTGCCACCCTGAGTTTCAGCTTGGCGTGCGACTATCACCTGAACGTTTCGACATGCAACTAACAGAAATAACGCAGATTGCTGAACAACTAATGACCGGCGGCAGCATCGATTTCCTCGACATGTCGCTTTGGGATGTGTTCAAGGAACCCAGCGAAGATCAATACAAAGGTCGCTCCTTACTGAGTTACTTCACCGAGTTAAAGCGCGGCACCTGCAGGCTTGGTGCCGCCGGTAAAATTCGTACCCCGCGAGAGGCAGA
Source organism: uncultured Pseudomonadales bacterium (assembly GCA_964611345.1). Taxonomy (GTDB): domain Bacteria; phylum Pseudomonadota; class Gammaproteobacteria; order Pseudomonadales; family Azotimanducaceae; genus JALZVT01. Next base: position 27,298 of record CAZSYU010000042.1, on the reverse strand, counting down.
ACAAGCGCTCCAGGCGGGGCTGGACTGGGTGATGCTCGGCAGGGCTGCCATTTTGCACCACGATTTCCCGGCTTTATACGCAAACGACTCCCGCTTCGCTCCGGTAGAAAACCCTGTCAGCCGCGAGTATTTGGCGAACGAGGGCTTATCACCAAAGTTCATCGACTACATGGCGAGCTGGACCGGCTTTGTCGAAGACTAGAGCGAGACTGGCTATTTCAGCCTAGCCTGTTTGATGAAACACCGGCCACCGGTCGCTGATTTGTCCCGCGTCTACCGTCAGCAAATCGCCAAACTGCAACATGACAAACTCGCTCTGAGTTGGACGCAGAAACATGTAGTCATCCACCTGCAGATCCACCTGCTTTGAGGTGGTGATTGGGCTTTGATTGGTACTTTGATAGATCGGCTCACCAGTGTTTGCGGGTGACACCATCTGCGCCTTCCAATAACCGCCATAAATGTAATACAACCGTTCCAGCAACTCTGGCGGCTCGGCAATAAACGGGTTGCCTTGATAACGCTTCAAAATGGGGGTGGCAATGAACAGCGCCGGGCGGTTCTGCCGCAAGTGCCAGGTATCAAAGTCGGTGGGCATCACCACCCCAGACCCGGCAGACAGATCATTTAGTACGCTGTCGCGTTCATAGATTTTCAGGGTATGGCTGCCCGCACCGTTCATGGTGAGTTTCGTCAGGTCGTAACCGGTAGCAACAAGTACCGCTTGAAACTTGCGATACACATCCAGCACCGCCTGAACCGCTGGATGGTCAAGCTCTGCCTTCATGCCCGTTAGATGTGGCTCGTAGCCCATGAGCCCTGCAACACTCAAGTGTTGCTCGTCAGCAGCAATTAACTGCAGAGCTTGTTTGAGCTGCTCTGGCTGTGTTAACCCGCCGCGATGCAACCCAACATCGAGCTCAAAGTTCACGCGCATATGCACACCAAGCTCGCGCGCCAATTGCTGGTATTGATTGAGCCGGTCAGGAGAATCGATCAGCCATTGAATCTGACCGGCCGGGTCAAACCCGCGTCGGCGGCGCTCGAAATTTGCATAGAATGTACGCGCTGCGCTCACCGGCATTGGTTTGCCAATCAATACATCCGAGGCCGGAAACTCCCGCGCAACTTCATTCAAAAACGGCTGATGAAAGACCATCAGCGCATCGGTTTTCGCCCGCTGCATAACCGCCTTTAGCAAGGGTACCGAGGGTAACGACTTCACAACCACCCGATAGGTTTTATCTGGTCCCACTGAACGCACAATCGCATCGACGTTGTGCAGCATAGCCGCTTTATCGAGCAACATAACCGGACGCCCTGGCCCTGACCGCTTGAGCATCGTGTTCAGCGCCGAAAAGTAATTGTTATGCCCGGTCGACACTGGAAGTGTCTCGGGTGCTTCGTTTGCGCGAACACCTGGCACCCACAAAACTGAGCTCGCCGCGACGCCGTGCAACACTGATCGACGTTTCATCTAGATAAACACCTTACGCAAATGGTCATTAAGAAATCGTCCCGCAGGGTCAAGTTCTGCCCGTAGCTTTTGAAAATCAGCGAAGCGCGGATACAGTTGCAAAAAATTCTTGACCGATAACGTATGTACCTTGCCCCAATGTGGCCGCCCACCATGTTTCCAAAAAATAGGCTCAATCAAATCAAAGTAGGGCCGGTAGTCTTCGCTGGCAACCCGATGGATGGAAATTGCCGCATGATCTTCATTGCCTGAGCTCATGCTCAGCCAGGTGTCATCCCGCTTTACATAGCGATACTCAAGAGGAAAGACCACGTCAATCTCCTGGTCTTTAATGGTTTGCAAAATTTCGCGTAGGCAGGCCGCACCATGCTCTAGCGGTACTGCGTACTCCATCTCATTGAAACGGTTGTTTCTGATGTTGCTGAGAATGTTATAGGACTCATCCACCGCTTCAGTAGGGCCGATCTGTTGCGCCAGTTCATCCACATGCGCCTGACGCTCACTTGGCGGCAACGTAGCCCAGTACGCCATCGCCTGACCAAAGGCCGCAGCCTCTTCAGGATCAGGGGGTGGATTGTTTATAGGCTCGTCGGTTTCATCAATAGACAGCACCAACGCATAGTCGGAATGCGTTAACGGAAACATCTCAAAGTGGCGATGCGCCGCTGCTGATTCGTCAAAGCTGGCTAATACATCCTCTATAGGTTGTACCCAGTTTTTTGCTTTCAGTCGGTACGGTTCCCTGTTTTGTAGTGTCATACGGGTGACTACCCCGAGTGCGCCCAGACTGACACGGGCGGCGTTAAAAAGGTCACTGTTGTTGCTTGCAGAACAGTCGATAACGTCACCGTTGGGCGTCACCAACCGCAGTTCGGTGACAAAACCAGAGAGACAGGTAAAGGCGATGCCCGTGCCGTGGGTAGCTGTGGCTGTAGCACCTGCAAGTGTTTGGCGGTCAATATCAGGCAGATTCAACATGGCCTGCCCAACCCTCTGCAACTCTGCGCCCATGTCACCCAAACGAGTACCCGCACCAAAGGTCGCCTGTTTGGTATCGGGATCATGTTCGATAAGCCCGCGCAGCTGGTCAATGACCAGCAAGTGTCCATCGGTTGGCACTAACCCGGTAAAAGAGTGTCCGGACCCAACGGGGCGCAGGGCACCGTTGCTTTCTCGAAGCAACTTAGCCAATTCAGCTTCACTTGCGGGTGACAATCGGCCTGCAGGCACACAATGTTGGTGCCCCGACCAGTTCCACCATGGGGTTGGCGCGGCAGCGCCGCTGGCTCTTGTGCTTTGGACACTCCCAGCACCAAAGACAGCACCCAGTGCTGCACCCGCTAACAATTCACGCCGCGTTATGCCCTGATGCCTCGATTTACTCTTCAAGGTGCTGGGCGTTCCACAATAGTCTCGGGGGCGACACCGCGCGTCATAAAGTCGATCATTGCGACAAAATCAGCTTGTTCGCAAGCCATGCAATAACCCAGCGGTGGCATCTGGTTAAACCCCTCGATCGTGTGCTGTAACAATATCGCCTCACCCTTGGCAAGCCGTGGCCCCCATTCTTCCGCGCTCCCCGTGCGTGGTGCGCCTGCGTTGCCATCGACGTGACACAGCGCGCAGCTATGACTCCACAGCTCAAGCATGGGCTGGTTCTGACTGGATGACTGCACTACCAAGCTCTTACCTGGGCTTTTATCCGGCTTGCTAGTCGCGGCATTGTCTGCTCCGCAACCGACCAGCAGAGCCAGCGCCACCGCCCACAAGCCGCTGCTGCTTAGCTGCATTATTACCCCTCGCATGCCTCTTCCCGCTTGTCGCCCACCCCGGCAAGCTTACCAAGTGGCTGGCATACTTCCCAAGATGTACAAAACGCCAACCAATCTTCCGCAGCGGCTGGTAGGCCTCATCCTCCGACGGGCGACCCAACTGGCGACGACTACTGCGCTTTTGCTCGCGAGCACCAGCCAAGCCGACTGTGATGGTTTCATTCGCTTTTCGGCAGCAAGCCTGGATAGCTATCAGGCAGAACACCGTATCTTCCCGATACCTGAAGATGTGCAACATATGGCCACAAAACATCTGCCTTCGTTGTGGGTACACCCGGACAGTTATCGACCAATAGACTTCGACGCTTATCTCTCCGAGGCGAGCTTACACAAGGTTTCTGGCAGAGGAGCGATTGCCAGGGCAGCCGAGATACGCCCGGCTATAGGCGCAATGTCGAGAGAAGAGCAGTGCGCAACCTATCTTAAAAGCCCGGAACAACCGGCAGCCGAGATTGCACCGGTGTATGTTCAGGCCTACGCCGACCATGGCCCCAATCGCGAGCCAGGCTGGCTCTATCTCAAATACACCTGGGTGTTTGACTGGTCGGGTCTGGCCGAGCAACGCGGCTGGGTATCTCGAATCGGTGCTGTGCTGACCGGCGGGAATGTAAATCGCTGGCACCGGCTCGACGTTCACACATCCGCTACACTGGGACTCGACGCCAACCGAACGCCACGCACACTGTCGTTGCAGCAACACAACAACAAACGCACTTACGTCGCCGGGCTCGATTTTCCGCACGGCGAGCCAATTCATCTTGCCGCCGCATTCAATACCAACGAACTGTACCTGGACACCGGAACAAGCGACAAACAAACCCGCAGGGCAGTGGCTACCTTTCTCCAGTGGGCGCATCTGATTGATGAACAGCACAAAACCTTGATGTGGCAGCGTGATGAGTTTGTTGGTCGCAACGCAGGCGGTGAACAAATCAGGCAACAAGTGGTTTTTATAGAGCCGACGCACCCTCTGGCTGCCTACGCCGGGTTATTGGCGCCAAAACGTCGTGTGTTCGGACTCTATGTTGGCCGTGATGGACCGCCAGGCTACGACTATGATGGTGTATCGAGTTTTCCGGAAGCTGCGATCATTGGGTTTTGGCGCGAGAACGATACCGAGCTTTTACCCATACTCGCTGAGCACTTGCACGGTTTTAGTGATACAAACTGGGCGGCAATCACAGACTATTTGCGCCCAAAACTAAGTGCAGCCCTAAAAGAAAATAACTAGCAGCAAATAAAAAGCAACAACCGAATAGTAATAACTATGTGGAAACTCCATTGAGTAGCACCGAACAGACACTGCGTACCGACCTTCTGAACACCATGCGTAGCATGGCAGCCAGCGGCCTGAACGAAGGCACCGCGGGTAACGCATCCGTACGTTTTGGTAAGGGTTTCCTGATGACACCCACCGGCATCACACCAGATGACCTTACCCCCGAATCTATGGTGAACATGACCTTTGAGGGTTCACACAGAGGCGAATTTCGTCCCTCCAGTGAGTGGCGTATGCACGGCGACCTGCTAAAACGCCGCCCCGATATCAATGCGGTGGTGCATTGTCACTCGAAGTACGCCACTACCCTTGCTTGCGCCGGCAAATCTATTCCACCGCTGCACTACATGAACGCCGTCACTGGCGGTGGTGAAATTCGCATCGCTCCCTACGCCATATTTGGCTCGCAACAACTCGCCGAACACATTTTTAATACACTCACCGACCGCTACGCCTGTCTGATGGCCAACCACGGACAGATAGCAATTGGTACAACCCTCACTCACGCCCTGAGTATTGCCAACCAGGTTGAAATCCAGTCGTCGTTTTACTACGGCACGCTCGCCATTGGTGGCCCCGTGTTACTGAATCACAGCGATATAGCCGCAGTGGAAGAGAAGTTTAAAAGCTATGGTCAGCCAGATGGCAGTCGCGACACCACATGATTAGTCTGCGATTCGGCGATCTTGGACTAGAACTCAATCCTGCAGTGGGTGGCAGCATAGCCTCGTTCTCGCACCGCGATACACCCATTCTGCGAACGGCTCGAGCGGGGTCAACCAACCCGCTCGATCAGGCTGCCTACCCGATGATTCCATTCTCAGGTCGTATCGCCAACGGCACATTCACTTTTGAAACCACAGATGTGGTGCTACCAGCCAATATGCCACCAGAACTGCACGCCATTCACGGGCAAGGTTGGCAGTCTGTGTGGCAAGTGAAGTCGCACAGCGAGCACGCCGCCACCATAACCCTGAATCACCCGGCCTCTGACTGGCCATGGCACTATCACGCCCGACAAACCTTCGAATTGAGTGAAAGTCGCTTAACCATTGAGATGCAGTTACAGAATCTCTCGGCAGAGCCCATGCCAGCAGGTCTCGGTTGGCATCCCTTCTTTCCAAAAAATGCTGCGCATCTGTCAGCGGATGTTGAACTGATTTGGCCAAGCGACAACGATACGATTTCCCAGCCACCTACTCACAGCCCAGTGATTGAACAACTCAGAAAAGGGGTAGCCCTGAACGCTCTCGCACTAGACAACGCATTCAGCACTCACTCCACTAACGCGCGACTGCACTGGCCCACTCAAGCGCGCACTGTACATTTGCAAGCCAGTGACGAATTGGGATATCTGATTGTTTACACACCAACCAATGAGAACTTCTTTTGCGTCGAGCCGGTGAGTCATACGCCTAACTGCCTGAACAGCACTCTGCCGGCCAGTGTAACTGGCGCAAGAACACTCGCCAGTAAGCAGTCGATGACGGCGCTGATTACACTGTCTTTGGTATAACAGGACGTAAGTTAGCGGCAGCCAACTCGGGCGTAAGATCGCGCTGCGGCTCGGCCAGCATTTCATAACCCACCATAAACTTCTTTACGCTCGCTGAACGCAGCAACGGCGGGTAAGCATGTGCATGCAATTGCCACGCTCTTTTGATACCACTGTCCCGCCGGTCAGCCGGTGCATTGTGCCAGCCAAAGCTGTAGGGAAACTCACAATCAAACAGCTTGTCGTAGCCGCGTTGCAGGCGCTGAACGACGTTACCCAGTGTGACTTTTTGACCGTCGGTTAACTGGCCAACATGGGCAATAGAAAATCGCGGCAATAGGAGAGTCTCGTAGGGCCAGGCCGCCCAATAAGGCACCAGCACCACCCAATCGTCGTTCAACGCCACCACACGATCGGCCCGGTCAATTTCTGCCCGGGCATAATCCAGCAACAGCGCTGAGTGGTTTTTGGCGAAGTAGTTTTGCTGCGCGATTACTTCTCTTGCTGCCAGGCTGGGTACATGATCTTGCGCCCAAATTTGCCCATGTGGATGCGGATTGGATGCTCCCATTGCAACACCACGGTTTTCGAAAATCTGCACCCAGGCGTAGTCAGCGATGAGCATGTTGTACTCGCTAATCCAAGTATTTATAACGTCAAGCATCGCCTTGGAAGACAATCCACCCAAAGAAAGGTTGTGTTGTGGACTGTAACAAATGACACGCGATCGTCCGCGTTCGGCGTGACACTGAAACAGATCTGATGTGTGCGCATCCGGCTCTGGACTGTCGGCTAATAGCGCAGCAAAATCATTATCAAAGACAAATACGCCCGGGTAGTTGGGGTTTTTCGCGGCGCCAGCTCTATCGTTACCAGGGCACAGATAACAATCTTCAGAGTACACTGGCTTCGCTGGCGGTGCCGCAACAGTTTCCCCTTGCCAAGGGCGTTGCGTTCGGTGCGGTGACACCAATACCCAGGAATCATCCAACGGGTTATAACGCCGATGCGGTTTTGTTGCTGCAGAGTCAGACATCGACTTTATGCAACCGGCAACCACCGACCGCATTAATCACCAAAGGCTGTGTCGTATGCCCAGTGGCAACGCGATACTCTGCGGCTATAGAAGCGGCCACCGCTTCGCACTCATTCGCTCGCACCAACACAACTACCGAGCCACCGAAACCGCCTCCCGTCATGCGCGCACCCAGCACGCCGCTGGTGTTGCGACTAATCTCAATCAATGTATCAACCTCTGCACAGCTCACCTCAAAGTCATCCCGCAGGCTTACGTGACTCGCGAACATCAACTCACCCGCACGAGCGAGATCTTGCTGCGATATAACCTCGGCAAACTCGCACACACGCGAGTTTTCACTCACTACATGCCCGGCCCGCTTTTGCAACAACGGCGTACCGAGCGTAGCGACTAAGGCTCGCGTGGCATCACGTAGCGAACACCCTAACTCCAATTGCGCTTCTTCACATTGTTCCCGGCGAGCTGCATAACCACCGCCACTGTGTTGATGTCGTACCAGCGAATCAACAACTAAAAACCCAAATTTATCAGCTGCTATGGTTACGTTCTTGGCCGTTTGCGACCGGCAATCCAGTAATAAACCGGCGCCTTGCTGTCCTTCACAAATACTATACTGATCAAGAATACCGCAAGGCACTAAAGCGTAGTCATGCTCGGCGCGCTGACATAACGTGATCTTTGCGTGAGAACCAAGTTGCCGGTCATTGATACCTTCGACAAGCGTCGCCAGCGCCAGCTCGAGTGATGCGCTACTCGACAGACCACTACCAACGGGCAAATCGCCATGCACACATATTTCGAGCCCAGGCACACTAAATCCTTGTTCATGCATAAGTGTAAGTACGCCCTGCACGTAATCGTGCCACTGCACCTCGCCTGCAGTTCGCTCGGGCGGCCCCAGTGAAACTGTGGCTGAGGTTTTGCTGAGAGTGCTGAAAACCACCACGCCAGGGCCCTGGGTAACAGAGGCAGACACCACCGTGTAACGGTCAATCGCAAAAGGTAGCGCAAAGCCATCTGTATAGTCAGTATGGTCGCCAATCAAGTTCACCCTGCCCGGCGCACTGGCCAGCCATTGTGGCGCAGCATTGAAACGCTCGCGATGGATTACACCAATCTGTTGGAGCAGTGTTTCCAACAACTAGGATTGCTCCGAGAACTTGAGCAACCAGCTAAAGCGATGGATGCCAGCGGCAACACGATAGGCTGGCAACGCATCTGGCCCACACGCATCTGTCCCTAGTCCGCGCATGGCCGCATCAATGTGCACCTCAGTGCGCTGGCGAACATTCAGGTCAGCAAGCGTAGTGGCCACGTCCAGATCGGCATCAAAGCTATGCCGCGCTGTGAAGCTGAGTTTTTCCGGCAGTTCGACAAACAAGCCAGCACCAGCCCTGTTGGTTAATGCAAAGCACCGGGTTTCTTCATGTGCGCCATGCTCCTGCGGGGTAACGTAAGGGTGATACTGCTGGCTAACCGTTTGCTGCCATTGCCCGACGGTTTGGGCACTCTTCCTGTCGGGGTAACTTTCATCGGGGCCGAGACCAAACCACTGCAGGCGCTCAAGCTCTGCCGCTACCTCAAAGCGCACGCCAACGCGCGGCAAGTCTGACCAGGAGCGCGGCACAGTAATAACCTCGTCAATGCGTACTCCGTCAGCTACCGGCGACCAAACACTGCGATGGGTGGCCACCTCGCCGGCCTTGTTGACTAACTGCCGATCAAATCGCAGCACCTTGCCATTCACAACCCCAGGCGCAGCACCGGCGACGGTGAGCTGTTGGTTTTGCACACTTAGTTCATGCAAACCCAGCGCTACCCAATCGGTGCGTTTACTCGGGTGACCGGCCCTGCCGCTTTCCGCACTACCGTCGTTATCAGTGGGCGAGCGCCACAGGCACGCAGTAATGTCGCCGTAAATCACATCCTGGCCGTGCACACTCACCTTGGCAATGGCACTGTCCACAACTTCTATCTGCACCCCCTCAAGCTGCAGCGACTTAACCCGGGCCGAACTCGCTGGCTTTTTTCGTGGCGCTGGCAACACTGGCAATGCTTGTCGCGCAGCGCTCGCAATGGCTAGCTGATGTTGCTCGTGCGCAACTCTATGCCCCTTTGGCGCCCAGGGCGTCGCCGCCCGCAACCGTGCTTCACACAACAGATGCCACTCACTACCCGCAGTTAGGCGCCCACTAAAAGGCACCGCCACCTTGCGACTGGCACCCGGCGGCACGCTCACATCAAGCACCCCCGACTCTGTGACCACGCCATTTTTTTGCACCGCCCAGCTCAACAGCAGATCGTCACTGGCAACAAAGTGCCGCCGGTTAGTCACCGTAACAGCCTTGTTACCCGCCAGTGCAAACGTGATTGGCCGGCAGGCCCACTGATATTCGCGCAGCGCAGGGTGCGGAACGTTATCGGCATCTACCAGGCCATTACAACAAAACGCCGAGTCGTGAATTTCATGGCCGTAGTGGCTGCCATACGCCCAATACTCGCGGCCGTTACTGGCGGTTTCGCGCAGACCTTGATCACGCCAGTCCCATACAAACCCACCACCGAGCGCAGGTTCGGCGAAAAACGCATCAACATACTCAACCAGCGAGCCGTTGGAGTTACCCATGGCATGAGAGAACTCACACATAATGAGTGGCCGGTCGTCGAGCTGGGTCTGCTCCGCCCATTGTGCCCAGGCCCGGATCTGCCAGATCTCTGGATACATGGGACACACCACATCTGTAGTGGCGCGCTGCACCGCGGTGGCTGGTTTGCAAATGTGCTCTCGCGCCTTAGCCGTGGGTCCCTTGTCGCCCCGGTCTCGGAACCGATTAAACGAAGGGCATTCGTAATGCACATAACGAGATGGATCATAGTGACGCGCCCACGCCGCAGCCGCATCGTGCGCCGGACCATGGCCCGCTTCATTACCCAACGACCAGCCAATAACGGCCGGAAAATTTTTATCGCGCAACACCATGCGCATAACGCGCTCAAAAATTGGCTTCTGGTAACGACGATCAGACGACAACGAGCTAAACCGCGCGTGGCTTTCAACGTTAGCCTCATCAAGAACATAGAGCCCAAGTTCGCTCGCAAGCTCCAACAGTTGGTGATCGTTGGGGTAGTGGGAACAGCGCACGGCGTTTATGTTGTGCTGCTTCATCAATATCAGCTCTGCGCGCATCGCTTCGCGACTAATTGTTTTGCCGTTGTCTGGGTCGTGGTCGTGGCGGTTCACACCCAAAATAACGATGGGCTTGCCATTTATAAGCAACCGGCGATCTTTGATTTCAACGCGCTTGAAACCAACGGGAGTGATCTGAGCTTCAGTAACCTGACCTAACGGGTTAACCAACTCGGTCACTAACCGGTACAGCGTTGGCGACTCTGCTGACCAGGGCAGTACCTTCGCAAGCTGAGCGCCACCAACGGCATTGGGGCCACGAAAGGTGTAGGCCTGCACATGTTGGCCCGACTTGGTGCTATGCGTATCAAACTGGGCAACAGGTGCATCATCCATTACAGCAATCAATTTGCCTGCGCCGGTTTCCAGTCGCGCCCGCACAACCCAGTTTACGGCAGACCCCTTAACTTCTGCGTTAAAGCCAAGCGTGCCGCTACCGTCGGCCGGATTAAAATCGGCCTCCACCTTAAGATCAAAAATATGCGTTTTGGCGCGTGCTTCTATATAGACGCTGCGATGCAGCCCGCCATGAAACCACTGGTCCTGATCTTCAATCCAGGTGGCGTCACTCCAGCGCACCACCATTATTGCCAGCAAGTTATCGCCAGCCCGCAGATGCGGCGTTAGATCAAATTCGCTGGGCAAGCGACTGTCTTTGCCCATGCCCACAAATGCTCCGTTACACCAAACCAGTGCCACACTCTCGAATCCCCCCAGATGCACAACAACATCCCGGTTATTCCAGGCCTTGGGTACCGAGAATGTGCGCCGATACAGGCCGGTGGGGTTGGTGGTGGGCACGTCAGGGTAGTTGAGGCGAAACGGCATATTAACGTTTGTATAATGCGGCAGACTCTTGGTGTTTTGCCGGGTCCAGACGCCGGGGACCTTGATAGAACGCCACTTCGCGGGGACTGCCGTGGATTTGTGCCAACTGCCTGTGGCAGTTTCTGGGGCATCTATGAGCCTGAATTGCCAATCCCCGTCCAACGAGCGGCGCCAGGGCGAGCTGGCGCTTTTAGCTGCAGCAGCTGCGCTGTCCTCATAGGATTCAAGGGGAGAACGAGCCGCCAGACGGCCAATTTGCGTGAGTTCGGGCTGCAGAAGAGCAGCCAACGGCAGTGGCAACATAGACTGAATGTCTCACGCAAAGGGGTAAAAGGGACCAAAGTTTGCCGCCTGTTGCCAGCTTCTACCAGCTCTGCTCGCCTTGCTTTTGACATGTTATATACATTAATGTATGCATCGCCGTCGAAAAGTAAAAAGTCCAGTTTTCTTACCTTTTATTGCGCAAAGAGGCTTGACTAAGAAAGCAATTTCTTGGATCGTACGATTGCTTTACCAATATAAGCCAGCAAAACCAACACAAACCAACACATAAAGGAGCATGGAACGCATGTCACTCTCAAAGAAGATTAGCGCAGCAGCATTGGTGCTACTGTTCTCGACAGCCCTCCCGGCGGCGGCCACTACTTTCAACATTGTCGGCTTTGATAAGGCTGCCATCGAAGGCCAGCAAAATATCCAGGGAGGCGCTCCCGGCACCCCATTTTTGAGCGCACCGCTTGGCACCATTACCAGCGTGACGGGCTCAGTTGACCTCATGGCGGGCACAGTCAACGCATACTTTACGCTCGCGCTTAACCCGTCGGTTGCCGCGCAGAACATTAGCCTTGGCGGTTCTGCTGTAGACCGTGTGTTTCACCTGTCGCTGGCAGACCTTGCTGTCGATGCTGCTACCGGTGTAATCACCAACGGCGGTTGGGGATTGTTCACTATTGTCGGAGAACCAATCATCACTACCCTCCAGAGTACTACTGGTGGTATTACCGTTGTGCCTGGGGCCCCAAACACTTTCTTTGTTGACTTCCTTCCAACTAGCGTTCTTGCAAGCAACTTGGTGACATTCGGCCCTGGCGGAACGGCCACGTTGAATCTGTGGGGCTTTGCGCAAAGCGTAGACAATCCACTCTTCGCGTTAGGCACAGATTTCACCTTGAATCTTGCTCCAACAACTCCTGCACCAGTGCCCATCCCTGCAGCCGCCTTCCTGTTCGGCAGCAGCTTGTTGGCACTGTTTGGAATTCGCCAACGCAAGATCTACAGCGCTAAAGCAGCCGTTTAGGCACTCGAGCGACAATCGTTCCCAACCCTATGGGCGGGGAACGATAAAGTCGAGAAGCATTGCGCTCGCAATGCTTCGTTACTTTTTCCCCTTCTCGCCCTTCCCCCTTCCCCAACTTACATGACTGCATTTCCTTGTTTTTCTCCTCACTCGCGTGAGTAATTGTGAGCGCAAAAACGGCCGTTCAATCGTCTAGTCAAGTCTGATTACCTGCCCTTTTCCTACCCGAAGTTAGGAAAACCGGGTAACCTCTGCGAACGACTAACCCAGCCAACAGTGTTCTCAGGGAATGATCATTTTGCTGAGCTTTGCACTCGCAATGCTCACCACCACCGTAACCCTTCCAGCTTTGCGTACGCACGCCGCAAAGCTGGGGTTGGTTGATAGGCCAGACACCTCCCGCAAGGTTCATACTGAAAGCACACCTCACAGTGGCGGCGTTGCCATTGTGCTCGGCGTACTGGTCGCCAGCCTTGTCTACATCCCCAGTAGCGCAGGTTATTTCGCTTTGTTCGGTTGCATCGCAATAATTGTCCTGTTCGGACTGCTGGATGATCTGCGCGAGCTCGGCCACCGCAGCAAATTTCTCTCCCAGGCAATCGCCAGTGCCCTATTGCTCGCCACCTATGGCGGCTTTCAACAAATTCCCTTCCTGCCACTCGACAGCGCGCCTGCGTGGCTCACACTAGCGTTCAGTTTTGTTTTTTTAATTGGGGTTACCAACGCCGTTAATTTGTCAGACGGGCTAGATGGACTGGCAGCTGGCAACGGGTTACTGAGCCTTATCATTCTTGCCTTGTTTTCGGCCCAGGCAGAACAGACCGCGCTACTGGTGCTGGCGCTGGCACTGGCCGGCGGGTTGGTGGGTTTTCTGCGCTTTAATACCCATCCGGCAAGCATTTTTATGGGGGATACAGGTAGCCAGTTCATTGGCTTCACCGCTGCTGCACTGGCGATGCTGATTGCGGGGAGCGAACAAACGCCTTTGGGGGCGCTCGTACCCCTGCTTATTTTTGGCTTGCCGATACTCGACACATTTACCGTAATAGCTATTCGGAAGTGGCGCGGGCGACCGGTGTTTAGTGCCGACCGCAGCCACTTGCATCACCAGCTACTTGCCGTTGGCCTGCATCACTACGAGGTGGTGATCATTTTGTACATACTGCAGGCAGTTTGCGTAGGCATGGCCTACCAAATGCGCTTTGAACCAGACCTGCTGGTGTTGGGCGCCTATCTGCTGTTTTGCGTGATGGTGCTCACCACGCTGGGTGTTGCGCGCGTTAACAACTGGCGCGTTCATTCCAAATCGGCCGGCGATCATGGCGAACGCAGAAACCTGATCTTACGTCGTCTAAGCTGGTACCAGGTCAACACCGCCCGGGTACTTGCACCTATGTTGGGCGCCGTGCTGCTGTTTGCCGGGCTGGAACACAATGCCAGTGTCGAGCTCAGTCGCACGGCACTGGCAGCGCTCGCAATCATTGCCCTCGTTTGGATCGTTCTACATAAACGTATGGTTATGGTTACTCGCACGGTCTGTTATCTGGCTGGGTCATTGGCAATATATGGGTTGTTGCTGGACGGGCCAACTACTGAACACCTGTTTGGGTTAGATATTGCGATTGGTGCGCTAGCGGTAATGCTCGCGCTTGCGATTCGCCTAACCCGCAAAACACAGTTTCACCTCGACAGTCAGGACTATTTAACTTTTCTGATTGTTGTTGTTGCGCCATTGCTACTACCTTCAAGCCTTGGCGGCCCCACAGCGGCGCGCATTGTGGTGTATTTGGCCGTTATGCTGTACGCGACTGAGTACATCGCCACCAAGGGTAAGCTCACGCGTTGGGCACTCTGCGCAGTGGGCGCTGCGAGCATTGCGCTAGTCGCAATTTGAGTTGTTAAAAGAGTGTTTAAATCGTATAGCTGTTTACAACCCAGCCACCAATCTAGCCCTACTCAGCTACACCACAGCGAGCAAAGTCGATATCCTAAAGAACCTGGATTTTTGAATTTAAGAACATGGAAGATCGACAGCTTACACGCCGTTCCCGGCGCCCTTTCAGAAGCCTGGCGCTTGCCGCTGTATTGGCCTCGCTGGTCCTTGGTGCCTGCTCAAGTCGCGAAGAGCGCAAGGTGGAATATTTGAATCGCGCAAAGACTTTTTTTGCCGAGCAAAATTTCGAAAAAGCCCGCATCGACATACGCAATGCCTTGCAAATTGACGAAAACTACGCCGAAGCCCGTTACCTTTTCGCTCAGGTGCTTGAGCAAGAACAAAACTGGCGCCAGATGGTTGGCAACTTGCGGCTGGCCATTGAAATTGACGAAACCCTGCTCCCGGCGCGCATAAAGTACGGCACGGTTTTGCTGGTAGGTAGGCAGTTTGAGAAGGCCAACCTTGAAGCCGACGCCGTGCTGCAACAGGATCCGGAGTATTCCGAAGCCTACGCCCTGAAAGCTGCCATTGCCTTTCAGCAGGGCCAGAACAACGAAGCTATTGAGTTTGCCCAACGGTCGTTGAGTCTTGATCCCGCCAACATCAGCGCCATTGCCGTACTTACGCAGGTTCACAAAACAGAGAATCCCGAACTGGCTCTGGAAGTAATTTCCGAGGGGATCAGTCAACAAGACGATACCGCGGCGCTACAGCTAATGCGCATTGCAGTGTTTGAGGCAAACAACGATATCGAGGCCGCCACTACTGAACTTGACCAACTGATCGAAGCCTATCCAGACAATCTTTACTACTACTATCGTTACGTCACCCTGCTTGAAACCAACAATGAACACGATAGGGCGGCAGCACTTATTCGTTCTATTGCCCAGGCGGAGCCAGACAAAGTACAGCTCAAGCTGTGGCTTGTGCAATACCTCATAAACCACAAGGACCTACCCACGGCCGAGGCTACGCTACGAAATTATATTTTACAGGCTCCAGACCAGACTGACTTGCAACTTGGATTGGGTTCCATATTGCTCGCACAAAATAAGCACGATACGGCCCGTCAGCATTATTTGTCGTTCACAGGTACAGGTAATGAAGAAGGAACCGAGTTGTCCCAACGTGCTCGCATGGCTCTGGCGCAACTTGAACTCGGCTTGGGCAACCGTGAAGACGCCGATAACTGGATTAAAGAAATACTGGAGCTGGAACCAGAAAACCCGGATGCCCTGACTCTACAAGCAGCAAAAGCATTGCGCACGCGTAACTACGATGACGCAGTAACCAAAGCACGTACGGTATTGCGCAACCGACCCGACTCGGTGCCAGCGCTGTCTGTACTCGGCGAGGCCCATCTGCGCAGCAATTCAGTTGATCTTGCACGCGATAATTTTCAACAGATACTCACAATCGAACCACAAAATGGGCTTGCTCTTACCAAGCTTGCCACCCTGTCACTATCCGCCGGTAAGGCCACCGCCGCTCGAGAGTTTGCTGCAACCGCGATTCGCACCAATCCGGAAAACTCCGAAGCGGCCAGGCTGTTGGTTTCAGCCTATACCAGAGAAGGTAATACCGAAGACGCACTTGCGGAAGCGCAGGCGCTCGCCGACTCAGAAAATAATCGAGTATTGGGCACATATTTGCTGGGCGCCGTACACTACTCCACCCAAAACTACCCCAAAGCCATCGAGTTCTTTCAAGCCACGCTCGACCTGGAACCTCGCGTGGTGGAAGCTCAGGAACTGCTGGTAAAATCGTTTTTGGCCACGGACAACAAAGCTGGGGCCTATGAACATTTGACAACGTTCAACACCAATAACCCCAACAACCACAACAGCAGAAGCTTGCTCGCCAAACTGCACCTGCAAGACAGCGAGCTAGACCGCGCCGTGCAGCTTTACGAAGAGGCCATTAGCATTGCACCGACAGACCCAGCAGCCTACGAACAACTGGGAGCCGTGCAAGCACTGACGGGCAATAACGCAGCAGCACTGGCCACATTCAAGCAGGGTTTGGCGCAAGCACCCGATAGCATCGCCTTACTGCTGCGCGTCGCTCAGGCACATGAATCTTTGGGCAACCCCACAAAGGCTCGTCCCCTGTATGAAGAGGCACTGGCCACCAATGAGGAGTTAGTGGTGGCACGGAACAATCTGGCCATGCTGCTCGCCGAACACGACGGCAGCCGGGCAGCACTGGAAAGAGCCAGCGAGCTGATGCGGCCTTATGCCAATAGCAAAGAACCAGTGCTGCTCGACACACTGGGTTGGGTGTATCACCATCTGAACGATACAGAGCAGGCGCTTACTTACCTGCAAGCCGCCATAGATAACGGCGGCGAAGACCCTACCATGCACTTCCATCTGGCATTGGCTCAGGCTCAGGCTGGCAACTCCATAGCAGCAAAAACTGCCATTGAGCAAGCCCTGGCGACCAACCCCGCGTTTCCAAACGCTGAAGAAGCCCGCGCCTTGCTGAGCAGCCTAGAATGAACCAGGCCACTCTCGACAACAACCTACAAATGGAAGAGGCTGAATACAGCCTGCAAGACTATGTTGCCATTCTAAAACGGCGACGCTGGTCCATTTTGATTGCTGCCGCCATAGTGGCGGTGTTGGCGCTGGCATTGGCATTGCTGCTGCCCGCCAAATACACCTCACAATCAACTATTTTGATTGAAGAGCAAGAGGTACCCCGAGAATTTGTTATCAGCACGATAACCAGCTTTGCTGCCCAGCAGATTCAGGTGATTAGCCAGCGAGTGCTCACCGCCGACAACATTGCTGGCATTGCCGACAAGTTTAATCTGTTTGTTGATCCCGCCACCAATCGTCGCCCACCCGCCACCCAAATGGCTGCGGACTTCCGCGAGCTTATGGCCCTGGAGCTTGTAAGCGCAGATGTTATCGACCCTCGGAGCGGGCGCCCTCAGGAAGCCACCATCGCATTTACACTAGCGTTCGAACACACCAACCCAAGCACTGCACAAAGAGTGGCCGGAGAGCTGGTCACCTTATTTTTGGATGAAAACCTGCGCAATCGCACCGAGCGAGTTGCCAGTACCGAAGCATTTTTATCGGCTCAGGCCGATAGTTTGAACGACGATCTTGCGCGTATTGAGAACGAGATCGCCGAAATAAAGCGCCGAGATGGGCCCGCACTGCCAGAAATGTTTCAGTACAACGTGAGTACACTCGACCGCACAACAGCAGAAATCAGCGACATCGACCGGCGCATGCGAGATTTGTCACGTTCTAGTCTGCAGCTAAAAGCCGAGCTAGGGCTGACCAACCCGGGTGGTGATCGTGCTTCTTCTACCGGCGAGTTTCTGTTGTCACTGCGTGAACAAATAGCTGCACTGAATCGCGAATACGAACAAAAGTCGACGCTCTATCAAGACGAGCATCCAGACCTGCTAGCAGTGAAACGACAGGTCGCAGAGCTTACTGAAATGCTGGAAGAGGGCGGAAGAGAAGCAGAAGGATCTGCAAGCAACCCTTCCTATATTTTGCTAAAAACACAGCTTGATACTGTGGAGGGCGAATTTGCCGCTCTGGAGGAAAAGCGCGTAGAGCTGGAAGTCAAAGCAGATCGCTTTCAAGAGCTTATTTCGCGTTCACCCAGCGTTGAACTCGAATACAACGCCAAGCAACGCGAGCTCACCTCTACCCAGCAAAAGTATCAGGATGTACGCATTAAGCAGCGGGAAGCCGAGTTTTCCGGCGACATGGAGCAAGAACGCAAAGGCGAACGTTTCGTAATGGTAGAGCCTCCCAACCTGCCTATCGAACCATCTAGCCCCAACCGTAGCGCTATTACCGCCATCGGATTTATTCTGGCAATTGGTGCAGGCCTTGGACTCGCACTGCTGATTGAGGCGTTTGACAACGCCATGTACGACGAACGCGCGCTCATCCGCATCACCGGCACCCCCCCCTTTGCCACAGTGGGTTACATCGCAACGCAGGCCGAGATTGAAAAGAGCGCTATCAACCGCCGCAGGCTTTGGTATATGGCAATCGCAGGTGCAATAAGCGCACTAATACTTTTGCACCTGCTGATCGAACCGCTCGACGTTCTGTGGTTCCTTATACTTAACCGTATTGGTCTATAGGCAGTAGTACCGTGGAACGATTGCAACAAGCTATAGAACGCGCGCGCAAAGAACGTGCCGGCAGGATCGGTAACGTACCCTCGTTTGAAAACCGTCACGACACGCCAGCAGCGGGATTCCCGGTTGCCGCAGCTACTAACGGTAGCCGCGACTGGCAACCCCCTCCTAACCCCATTGAGTACACAGAAACCCGGGTGGTGCCTCTGGATGAGGAGCACATGGAAACCCACCGCATTATTGCCGGAAGCGTGGAAGACGAACGTGTAGAAGCTTATCGGCAGCTCCGCACCCAGGTACTGCACACGCTCTCCGAGAACAATTGGAACACTCTGGCAATTACCAGTCCCTTAAACAACGCGGGCAAAACCCTTACCTCTGTGAATCTGGCAATTAGTCTGGCGCAAGAAGTGAATCATTCGGTGTTGCTGGTTGATGTTGACCTGAGCCACCCGGATGTACACAAGACTATGGGTATCGAGGTGGAGCTCGGCCTCATTGATGTACTTGAAGGTCGAGCTACTATTGCAGAAACGCTAATCAACCCTGAACTGCAGCGCCTTGTTGTGCTGCCATGCCGGCCCACCGAGGAATATTCCTCAGAACAGCTCACCTCACCCGCTATGGCCAATTTGCTGCAGGAACTACGCACGCGTTATTCCAGCCGCATCATCATCTTTGATTTGCCACCCCTGTTACGCAACGACGATGCATTGAAATTTACGCCCTTCACAGATGCCACGCTTATGGTTGTAGAAGCGGGCTCAACTACTCCTGAGCAGCTGGAGCGAGCAACCCATCTGATGAAAAATGCCAACCTGATCGGCACCATCTTAAACAAAGCGAGGTAAGGCGCAGTATGTACGAGTCTTATTTTGGCTTGAAAGAAAAGCCGTTCCACATAACTCCAGATGCAGATTTTTTGTATCTTTCTGAAAAGCATCGTTCGGCTATGGCGATGCTTGAATATGGTGTGTTTGAGCAATCAGGCATAGTGGTTCTTACCGGCACCGTTGGTGCCGGTAAAACTACCCTAGTGCGACACTTGCTAAGCACCGCGCCCTACGGTGAAATCACCATTGGTCTGGTGAGCAACGTGCAGGCATCGCTAGGCAACCTATTGCAATGGGTAGCCATGGCGCTTGAGTTGCACTCGGGCGAAGCAGAACTAACCAATACGCAGGCCTTCCGCCGGCTGCAAGACTATTTGATAAACGAGTATTCGCAGGGCCGTCGCGTGGTGCTGGTGATTGACGAAGCGCAGAACATGAGCGTTGAGAGCCTTGAAGAGCTACGCATGCTCATCAACATTAACGCCGACAAAAACCAGCTGCTACAAATCGTGCTGGTCGGTCAGCCCGAACTGCAGACTGTACTAGAACAACCCAGACTCACCCAGTTTGCCCAGCGTGTTACCGCTGAATATCACCTGGAGGCCTTAAACTTCATTGAAACTCGCGCCTACATTCGCAGCCGGCTGCACACGGCGGGTTGCGCCGAAAACAGCAAGCTATTCACCTCTGACGCTGCCGCCGTGGTCTACTACTTTAGCGCCGGACTGCCCCGCCTGATCAACACACTGTGCGACCATGCCATGGTGCTGGCTTACGGCGGTGACCAAAAAAGCATCGATTTTCAAATTGCGATAGACACGATAAAACAAAAACGCATTGGCGGCATAAATCGCCACGGTAAACAGCCTGCAGACGCTCCCACCCTGCGTGACCACATCAAGAGTAAGTACAATATCGATCTTGATGATCTATACCCTGTATCCACCAAGGCCACCAAAGTTACCAAAGCCGCCAACGGGAGCTTGAGAAAGCGACAGTAAGCTCAGGGATGCGGTGAATGTCTGAATACTCAGTTGAGCTCGCAGATTGGCCTGCTCACGCTATCGCCTGTGCAGCAAACATGGAAGTAGCCAGCGCGAAGGCCCTGAGTCAGCCATCCTCTGATGTGCGCGACATGATCGTCGAGCTGAGCGGCAAAGGACCAGATACCGTCCCAAAACTGGCGCGCTTTCTGATGCGGAAACTGGGGCTGCCAGACCTGCGGACGCTAGAACTGGATACGTTTGTACCCGCGATCACTCATCGTTTAGACGTCATTACCAAAGCCGAGCGGCGGCTTACTTTAGTGCTCAGTGACGGCGAACTGCTGTCCGCGGAGCAGTGGGACTTCTTGACAGCGCTGGTCGAGAAAACATCATTGCGACTGCTAGTGATTGGCGAGCCGGAACAAATCAATGACTGCAAAACACATGCACATGCCGCGAGGCTGGACTGGCAGTTGCTGGTCGACAATCCAGATGGAAAACAAGAAAGCAGTGCCCAGCCGGAGCCTCTAGAGCCAAAAAACCCGCAGCAGCCCAAACCTTTAAGCCCAGTAAGCACCGAAAAGTCACCCCTGATTATTCCAGAAGCCTCCGAACGACGTGCGCTGCTAGAACCAGAAAAAGGCCCAATCGCGCTTAAATTATGGCTACTCAGCGCAGCAGCGACTATAGGTATTGGCTCGGCTTTGCTCTGGATTTTCACAGCGGATAGCGAACAGTCACCACAGACAGTCACTACGGCTGCCTCCAAGCCCGCCAGATCGAATCAACTCCCGATCACTGCCGACGCTAAGACTACCCTTCGAGATGTTCGCAGCCCCTTCCCTGTCGGCACGCTTTACACCGTCCAGGTCGCGAGCTACCGAAGAGCCGATTATCGAGACAACTTTCTACAGAGCGTCGGCAGCGCACTGCCAGAACTACGCAGCGTAGACGTGGTGCGTGCATCCGGTCGAAACAAAATGCTGCTGGTGTATGGCGCCTTCAAGGATTACGCAGAAGCAAAAACTGCAGCAGACAACTTACCCGTTGAGCTGCAGCTGGGCACCCCCTACGTTATTACGGTTCATGAGGCGATGGTATGGCCCGGGAAGCGTTAGTCAGGAATGTACCGATTAAGAATTGGGTAAAATTCACGCATAAACTGCTGCAGCTGCGCATCGGCTTGTTCCATGGCCACCCCATCGGGCACTGGCACCACTAGCCGAACAAGGGCGCCATCGCTGCGCTGTTGCAGCAACGAGTCGACAAACAAATACCACTTAACTAAATACTCATTGGTGAGCCGCCGACCGCGCTGCTCAAACCAGTAATAGACCAGTTGGCGATTTGGACCCTTTTGAATCACTGCTCTGTTAGCGGACAAGCCTTTTCCGTCCAGACTGGCTTTCACAACGCTATCCAGGGGTGTTTGGGTTAACGACTGCATCTCCCAGCCACCTCCGGGCAGGCAGGACTTGGGAGAGTGAACAGACGCGCCTTTGCGCTGAGAGTCGTAGTAGGCGATGTAGAGGTTTACCGGCAATGCGAAGTCGGGATTGCGATAATCAGCGATAAGATGGTCGGTTAGTTTTAGCGTACCAAGAATCTTTGCTTCTATGTTGCCTTCACGCCCAATCCAACCTCTATGCAACAAAGGAAACTGAGTAAACTTTGTACGAGCCGGCATAACTTCAGCGCGCTGACTCAACGATTGATTAACACCCCATGTCACCAACAAAGCCAGAACCGCAGCAATAAGCGGGAGCATCGCCTTGAATCCAGGTTGGAATTTCAAAGAGATATCCGAGGCAGCGGGCAAATCTAGATCTATTCGATCCCAGATGGATTTTGTATTGCCAAAGATGCGATTGAGCAACCAAATCTCGGCGAACAACACCGCCAGGCAGGCGATAAAGATTATCCAGCCTTCAAAATAGTGAAGGAACCCGTCGGCCATGCCGATGCCCCAGTTTTCAACCAATACACCGATAACGCCAATCCGAAAGCTGTTCATGAGAACGGTAATAGGAAGCGTAGAGAGGAACACGATCGCTCGTTGCCAGAGTGGAGCCTGAAACAAATACGCCACCAGAAACCCGAAGCTCGTTAAGGGGAAGAGGTAGCGCAGGCCACTGCAGGCTTCTACCACCTGCAGCTTGTATACGCCCAAATCGATAACATTGCCTTCAAGGAATACGCTGATACCAAACAGGCGTATGACCCATACCCCGATATCTGAAGAAATGAGCTGCAAAGATTGAGACAGGTTGAAGTAGAGGAAATTAGGCAACGGCACCATAAAGAACAGATATACAAGTGGGGCCGCCATGATAATCACTGCACGTACACCAAACGTGGCCACTGCCAGCGCGACGAGAATTCCGACGTATGCGTAGTTAACAATGGTGTAAAGGGCGCTGAGTTCTCCAAGCAGCAATAGCCCAGCAAGCAGCACAACCAAACCAAAACCCAACCAATTAGGCACTATCTCTTGATCGCCCACCTGCGGCAGGATCCGCCAGATTAACCCTAGTGCAATAATGGGGATGAGATAACTGTGGCTATACTCCTCTCTCTGCCAGGTCAAAAACATAAACTCGAGAGACTCTGGCGAAATAAGTGAGGCGACAACAACGCCTAGCAGGAGCAGCCCCAGCATCACCCAAATGGGTGATCCGCTGTCAGCGAATTGTTGTTTATCTTGGTCCATCAAAAGAGGTTTTTAGTTGCTTCAGCAAGAATTTATCGGCAACTAGCTTATCATGCTAGGAGCCAACGAAGGTGGCGCTACGTCATTAGTTGGGGATCCGCAGAACATCAAAATAGGCGGCCACAACCGGGATACCATAACGGGAAAGATGATTGCTATCAGCACAAAAGGATCCGCCAAGGTCTCCGTATATACAGTGGTCTGCATCACACAAACCTTCATGAACCTTCATAAACCTTAATATATCGGTCGGTTAAGCGTTGGGTGACTGTATCGTCATAGACTGCAACCAAATAATAAAACTCGGCGTAAGGAACCTTGGAGAGACCGGCGTTATCGTCACTCCCTATTAATCCACACTTGTGTAATCCACACTTGTGTTTATGGCGTAACTCTTGCGCATGGTTAAACCCTGGTCGAGGAATTAGAGAAATAACATAAACTCTCACACCTCTCGCCTCATAAGTATCGATCATACTGATTAGGTCATCTAGCATTTTGCTCTTCGAAGCAACACCACCAAATCGCCGTAACACGCCTCAACGTCGTCTTCTTCAAAGGCTTGTAGAACTCGCTCCAGAACATCTGCAGGCCTTTATTCATAGCCGAATAAATGCCGTTGTCTTTCTCAGAGACAAAGTGCGCCACTTTGTCTGAATTCCGCTGCACAATCTCCACCGTTCCATAGGTTGAAGCACCATCCAGAACCAGATGCTCTACATCCACCGTTTGCGACCAAACGCTATCGAGACAGTGTTGGATGGTATCTGGAGCCGATCAGTGAAATACGCGCGCGAACCAGAAAAAATGGTACCTGAAGCGAATTGGATAAGTAGCGAGCAGAATGTAACCGCGCCAGTTAGATGAAAGTTCATCAATAACTCGTCGAGGCTTAGATTCGGCTCAATCCCTCGTACCCAAAGCAATCATCAATGCAGGAAACTTTACTGGCTTACGCCCTTGCCAATTGTTAATATTCTGTGTGTATTTGGCTAATAGATTGCCCTATTAGCTATTAGGGTATGGAATTGATTCTCAAGATGGATGAGAACCTGCAAATGGAGCCTAATTGCCGCCACGCCAGCTTCCGCTCGGCAACAAAGCTGCGGTTCTCTTACGCCCGAACTCAACATTGTCTGACAATTCTATGTGTCGCTTTATTCGTCCTTATAGCCGTATCACCCGCCAGCTACGCCAGCACCTTCTCAGCCGTGCAATCCGGTGACTGGGAAGATCCAGATACCTGGAATCACCCAGTCGCGCCCACGGCCGGCGACCAGGTCTTGACCCTCGCTGGCCATGAGGTAACGATTACCGCCGACGCCACAATTGGCTCAGGTATCGGCGCTGCGCTGTCAAACGGAAACAACAGCGAGCTCATCCTTGCCGAGGGCGTCACTCTCACCGTAAATGGCGACTTCGTGCAAAACGGTTACGCCAGCGATGTGGTGCTCCACGCCAATAGCGCCATCCTGTTCAATCCAGCTATTGACGAGCTCTTTCAATATCGCCGCACCACCGAGCACCAGCACATCACCTTTGCCGGTAAAGCGAACGAGCGCGCAAGAATAGGCTTAACCGCCACCGCCGAGGGCGGCTACTTCATCTCTACCAGCTTTTCCCGTGACCAACTCCTGCGTGGCAGCTTCGGCCGGATAGAAGACAGCTTCGATCCAGTCTCGGGCAGAGGCATGCAAATTTCTTTGAACAACACACCCGGTGTATCGAGCCTGGTGGCGCAAAAAATTGAGTTCATTCGCTGCGGCAGTATTCGCGTGATTGGCAATGGCGCTGGTGAGAACACTGAAGTAGACATTGACGCCTGGACCTTTCGCGATCCGCAATTTGCACCAGACACAACTGAACCCGCGTTTTGGTTCGACGGCTACCTCGATGCAGACGTTGTGGTGGCAGATACCACTCTAACCACCAAGTCGGTAACCAACATCGTCTCTGACGCGCCTATCAACATGCGCTTTGTGCAGGGCTATACGCTAGACAACTATGTGCTCGACAGTAGTCCCGCAAACGCACTCATTGGCAACGTTCGCAGCAGCAACCTTGGTGGCAATGCCTTAAGTCACAACAATGTATTCCGCGCTGACGCTGGCGGCGGGACCGCCCTGAACCTGCTCGCAACTAGCAACGACACTAGCTATTTCTATGCCGAAGCAGAAAACTCGCACGGTTGGTCAACCCAACAACTACGCGGTGATGCCTTATTGAGCAATTTTTGGTTTGAGACAAATCAGACACAGCAGGCGGATACCCCCGACGCCATTTTGACCAGCGGCCCGCAAATTTCCGCAACACTCAACCCCAGTAGCCCGGCAACCACACTTACGGTCGAGAATTCAGGCACGATCGGTGATAGCTCCGCCGACGCTCAACACGCGTCGCTAATCTCATTCAACATCTCAGAGGGAATACATATTGTTGCCAACCACAACGTGGCACGTGTACAGAACAACTGGCACGGAATTCAGATAGACGAAACTCGCCCCACCGAAACCGGTGCGGGCGTTGCTCTAACCAACAACGTGTTCTTCGGCGACAGTCCAGACTCTGGCTTTGGCATAGGCGTCGCGATCGGCTCTATCTCTATAAACGACGATGTTTTCTCAACCGTCGATCACAACGTGTATTTCAATTTACGCAGCGATAGTGGCGAAGGCTCACTAGGCGTTCACCTGGCTACGTTCAGCGCAGATAACAGCGTCGATCAAAACTCTATTCTTGCCGACCCCGTGTTCTACGACGGTGGCCGTAACCTTGCCTCGTGGGACGCCTCACTTCGCTCTGACGGCCTACCGGGCGATGCCAGAAACGCGATTGAAGAACTGAAAAAGCGTAACGACGATTCTGGCTTTAACCCGGCTTACACCGTTGAAGCCCTGGTCGAATACGTGGCCATGGGTCATGCAGTAACTAACCCTGAAGCAATTGGTAGCGATGGCTTGCCTATAGGCCAAACAACACATCTGCCACCACCAACCGCGCCCGCAATCACTGCAGAGCCAGCTAACCAAAGCGGCTTACCAGGTAGCGTTCTTACGTTCAGTGTGGAAGCTACCGGCAACCCAGCACCAAGTTACCAATGGCGGCTTGATGGCACGGCCATTGCGGGCGCTATTGAAAGCACTCTTGAATTCGCCGACGCTTCGCTGGCCGATGAGGGCACCTACTCTGTTGAAGTATCGAATACAGAAGGCACAGTGCTAAGTGAAAATGCAACGCTTTCAATTATTGAGCCCGACACCGACGGTGATTCAATCGGTGACTTCACTGACAACTGTACTAACTTCGCCAACATCGATCAGCTTGATTCAGATGGCGATGGCATTGGCAACCGCTGCGACGCTGACCTAAACAACGATTGCCTTGTAGATTTCGTAGATTTCGCGATCTTCCGCCTTCAGTTTTTCACCACTGGGCCAACGGCGGACTTCGACGGCAGCAGTTTTGTCGACTTTATAGATTTCGCGATCTTCCGCAGCCTGTTTTTTCAACCCCCGGGGCCCAGCGCCACGGAATGCGCAATTTAACCAGAGTGCAACGGAGTGTGCTATCAACAGAAGGACAACATTACCTTGCCAAACTTCATTAAAAAAACGTTCGCAGCACTGCTTTGTGCTTGCGCCAGCATTGCTGCCAACGCCAGCACTATTGAACTGCTTTTCTCTCCGAGCCTAACAACAGCGTCGGTGGGCGATCTAGTCACTGTCGATGTCTTGCTTGATATTGACCCGACGACACAGATTGACAGTGTTACTTTCACACTTTTTGCAAATAGCCCGCTCTCACTTCAGAGCTTTACCTTCACTCCTGAAAATGCTGTAAGCGGCGGCTCACCCGGTTCTTTTTTCAACCCATCTTTCGATCCAGCGTTCCCCATTGACGCACAGATGGACTTCTTTGCCCCATTTGGTACTTTTTTGAATACCGGTGTGAGCTCAATCGGCCAACTCATTCTCAGCGTGGACAGCACATTACCTGCCGGAGGCGCAGCGGCGGGCGCAACAGGGAGTGCAGTAGTAGTTCCGCAATCATTTCCTATGGAATTCCCTTTTCGAGTCGACATCTCCCCCCAAATCATGGTAAGCCCGGTCCCCCTCCCGGCCGCCGCCTGGCTCTTCGGCAGTGGCCTGCTAGGATTGCTAACTCTTCGCCGCCGCAAGCTTGCGGCGAACGCTTAGGCGCCCTAAAAGGTCTTTTAGCCCAAACCGCAGTCACTAGCCAGCCACTACGTAAGGCAGCTAATCAGCTTTGGCGAGCTGGG
>CAZSYU010000041.1:19479-31440 GCA_964611345.1 uncultured Pseudomonadales bacterium | reverse complement strand
GACATAACCAGCGCGCTGAACACTATTGTGAACGCCGGTGATCTATCGTTCGAAGACGCCCAGGCTCTGTTTACCAAAGCAATGCAAGGCGAGCTGTCAGACATCCAACTGGCCGGTTTGCTCATGGGCTTGCGGGTGAAGGGCGAGACCGTTGCCGAACTTGCCGGCGCAGCAGAGGCCATGCGTTCGTTGTCCGTAAAAGTGGCTGTTGAAGTCCCACACCTTGTCGATACGTGCGGCACCGGGGGCAGCGGAGGCGCCAAGCTCTTCAACATATCCACCGCTGCGGCTTTTGTAGCCGCCGCCGGCGGCGCGCACGTCGCGAAGCACGGTAATCGGGCTATGACCAGCAAGTCGGGCAGCGCTGACCTGCTGGAGGCGGCCGGTGTGAATCTCGCACTTACACCGGAACAGGTCGCCACGTGCATTCGCGAAACCCGCATTGGCTTCATGTTTGCCCAGGCCCACCACAGCGCCATGCGCCACGCCGCGGCAGCGCGCCGCGAGCTGCAGGTACGCACCATGATGAATGTGCTTGGCCCCATGACCAATCCGGCCGGCGCCAAAAATCAACTGATCGGCGTTTTCGCCCCTGAGTGGCAGCGCAAAATAATCGAGGTACTTAACCAGCTTGGCAGCGAGCGGGCACTCAGTGTGCACAGTGCTGGGCTGGATGAGTTTTCGCTCACAGCGACTGCCAACGTCGTTGAGCTGGTTGATGGTGACATTCGCGAATACCAGGTCACGCCAGAAGACGTTGGGCTTAAGACCCGGACGCTCGACGGGCTAACCTCTGACTCTCCGCAGCAGAGTCTTGCCCATGTCCGCGAGTCACTGCGCAATGTTGACAGCGCAGCCGCCCAGATTGTCGCGTTCAACGCCGGCGCCGCTCTCTACGTGGCAGGTTGCACTGCTGATCTACGCACTGGCGTGGACCTGGCACTAAGCAACATCCGGGACGGCCAGGCACTCAACAGACTGGAGGCGCTCGCCACCCTCAGCCAGACATTCGCCACCGGGGAATCCTAACGTGAGCGTCCTCGACGACATTCTGCGCGACAAGGCACAGGAAGTGGCACGGCGCCAGAACGCGACTTCAATGGCGCAACACAAAACGACAGTGGCCAGGCAATCAGAGGATCCCGCCCTGGCCCCACGCGGTTTTACAGCCGCCTTGCGTGCCCGCCAGACACGCGCGACCAGCGCCGTCATTGCAGAAGTTAAAAAGGCCTCCCCCAGCAAAGGGCTTATTCGCGAAAACTTCGACCCCACAGCAATCGCAGTCTCATACGAAGCCGGCGGCGCGGCCTGTTTATCGGTGCTCACGGACGAAAAATACTTCCAGGGCGCTGATAGCTACCTGCGTGCAGCCCGCGCGGCCAGTACGCTACCGGTACTGCGCAAAGATTTCATCGTGGATGCATACCAGGTGTGGGAAACAAGAGCGCTCGGCGCAGACTGCTTGCTGCTTATTGTTGCAGCACTCAGTGACACACAACTTGCCGATCTATACGGCCAGGCGCGTGAGATTGGTCTGGATGTGCTGGTTGAAGTACACGACGCTCAAGAGCTCGAGCGGGCAACTGCGCTCAATGTGGACCTTCTGGGCGTTAACAACCGCAACCTGAAGACCTTTGAAACCAGCCTGAATACCACCAAGGAGCTGGCCAGTCTCGCCCCACAAGACACCCTGCTGGTGTCTGAGTCAGGCATTCACACCACCACTGATATCGAGTTCCTGCGTGCACTTAATGTGCACTGCTACCTGATTGGCGAAGCCTTCATGCGTGCGGACGACCCCGGTCAGGCGTTACGCGCACTCACCGGCTAATCCGCAACTGTAAGGCTCACAAAACACTCGCCCATAAAAAAAGCCGGATCAAAGATCCGGCTTTGGCAGTTCCATTGCAGGTTACATCATGTAACCGCTTCTCCTTGCTTCGGCAATCCTAGCCGAAGTGAACACCTCGTTCAGTCACAACCATATAGACGATAGCTAGCGGGTTCCGAACACCACCATGGTTTTGCCTTTCACTGAAACCAGACCCTGTTCAACCAGAGTTTTCAGCACGCGGCCAACCATTTCGCGGGAACAACCAACAATGCGGCCAATTTCCTGACGGGTAATCTTGATTTGCATGCCATCAGGGTGCGTCATCGCATCCGGCTGCTTGGCAAGCTCGAGAAGGGTACGGGCGACGCGGCCAGTAACGTCCAGAAACGCGAGGTCACTGACTTTCTGCGTGGTCTTGGTCAGAGACTTGGCCATTTGCGCGCCAACAGCGTACAGCAGGCGTGTGTCGCGCTCAGCGAGCTCTTTGTACTTGGCATAGCTGAGTTCAGCTACTTCACATTCTGTCTTCGACTTAACCCAGGCGGTACGCGGGTTGCTATCAGACATAAACAGCGGCATTTCACCAAAGAAGTCGCCCTTGTTCAGATACGCCACAATAATTTCTCTACCTGACTCGTCTTCGACAAGAACGGTTACAGAGCCCTTCTGGATGTAGTAGATAGAGTCAGACTTGTCACCGGCGTAGATTAGGGTGCTTTTGGCCGGGTACTTACGACGGTGTGCCGCCGCGAGAAAGGCATCAAGATGAGAAGTATCTTCGCTTTGCGCGTTAGCACTCATAGCGAACCCTTTAGCCATTGGTCGTTTTGCACCCAGACCAGAGACCTTGGTATTTTTTGCTGCAAGCATGCTAGCGCTCCTTCCTAGTGTTCATGCGTAATGCCCTTGCTTCATGTGAACATCCAGCTTCTTCGCTGGAATACTCAGTGGTCATCACTGAGTTGCATATTCAATGCCAGCTTTTCAATCGGGCCGACATCAAGGGACGAGTGAGACTTTTGCACAGCCTTCACGCTGCACCTACGCCTTAACGACAGGCGGTGCAAAAACACTGCTTGAACGGTCGCTTCGAGTCTTTTTTTGCGAAATCATGCCGCTTAGACACCTACCCGCTTCACGTAAGCCATTTTTTTAAACGCGTTCACCAGGCTTAAATGAAAGACACCACGCATCACAAACAGTTCGGTTTTCCGACGGCAGTTTCTTAAAATATCAACAAATTTACTGACTCAGAGAATTCCGATGTTAACTGTGTCACACTTTGTAGACCAAGCGAGCCTCGGGTATTAACCATCTTGGAACGCTCCACATGAACAACAAGACAACGGAATCCCTTCGCCATGCAAGAAATGACAGCCACTCTCGAATGGCAAACAGACAAACAATTCCAGGGTACAACTGGCACGCAGCACAGCGTGATGCTCGACGGCAATCGTGATACCAACCTTGGAGCAAGTCCCATGGAACTTGTATTAATGGGAATGGGTGGCTGTTCGGCCTACGACGTCGTGCACATTTTGGGCAAATCTCGTCAGAATGTGACGAAATGTGTGACCCAGTTAACCGCCCAACGCGCAGCCGACGTGCCCCAGGTGTTCACCCATATCCACATCCACTTCATCGTTGCAGGCGCTGGTCTTTCCGAAGACAAAGTGGCGCGGGCAGTCGAACTCTCCGCAGAGAAATATTGCAGCGCGTCGATCATGCTCGGCCGCGGTGGTGTTGAGATTACCCACGGCTATGAGGTTGTGGCTGGGAACTCCATACCAGAGACCAACCAGGAGGCCACTCGCCAGTGAGTCAGGCGCCCGAAGACAGCAACAATCTTGCAGTTACCGCTGGTATGCGCCACGTCGCGCTCAACGTGGCTGCCCTGGAAGACTGTCTAGACTTCTATACCGAATTGCTCGGCATGCGCATCGAGTGGCAACCGGACGCCGACAATGTATTCCTGTGTTCCGGCACCGACAATCTCGCGCTGCACCGACGGCTGGAGCCAGCAGCAGCCGCGCCAGCTACGCAACCAGTGCCCGACAGCAAAGACGGCCCCGGGCCCGTCTCCCGGTTGGATCACATCGGCTTCATTATAGACAACATAGATGACATAGATCCTTGGCACAGCAAACTGGTGCAGGCCGGGGTCACCATTGCCCAGGCACCCAAGACGCATCGCGATGGTGCGCGCTCCTTCTATTGCTACGATCCCGATGGCACGCTCGTGCAACTTATTTACCACCCGCCTATCTCCAGGGGCGCGCCTACTTCTTAGGACCTTGAGAAGCTTTGGCCCTAGATCCTATAGGTGGTGGCCGTCATTAACCGAGCCACCCCAGCCATCACTCGTTTCTGCACGGGCGAAAGTCGCTGGTCCGCCGCGGCATCTTCTCCCGCCGAGCCCAGCGATTGCGCGAGTTCCAGCGCTTCATCGCCGTGGCGGGCTTCGTCTGCCCGCATCTGGGCAACCACCGCCCGACTACGGTCATCGCCCGCAGGCAATGACTCCAGATGGCTATCAAGATGTTTGACTACCTGATCTTCGGTAGCCTCAACAAACGCCAGACTCACCCGGTCACCTAACAACCCAGCGACTGCACCCAGCGTCCAGGACGCCGCATAGAACAAGGGATTAAGCACACTCGGCCGGGCATCCAGCTCATCCAGGCGCTGCTCGCACCACACCAGATGATCAATCTCTTCCGCCCCGGCCTGCGCCAGCACCGCAAGAACCTCCGGCGATCGCGCGGTGACCGACTGGCCATCGTAGAGCGCCTGTGCACACACCTCGCCGCAGTGATTCACCCGCATGAGACCCGCTGCATGGCGTTTCTCGTCGGGAGTCAGCCCCGCAGAAACAGGTTCTTCAGGCGCGCGATCTGCCTGCTGTGCCAGCGCTACTGCTTCTTCATTTATTTCTACTTCTACTCTTACTTCATCATTTGTTGCAGAGCTGCCCGTTTCCGTCACCGTTGATCCAGGCAGGTTTGTGGCGGGTGATGGACGACTGGCTTGATGTTGCCCAGTCAGGGTGCGCAGCGCGCGATCAAAGCCGCGAATCAAGTCATCGGGGTACTGCTTCATAGTTGGCCCTCTTTCGGCCCCCTATAATACCCTTCCCACGGCAAAAGGATTTAGCCCATGAGCGACACCCGTGATCTTGGCCTCATTCTCGACGCCAAAATACCGCTCATCGCCATCGAGTCACCGGACGAACGGCGGGTGCTGAACCTGTTGTTACGCCTTGCAATGCAGCGCACAACGCAACTGCACGAGTGGTCAGTCACCAAAGGACTGCGGCGTGGTGGTTTTGGCAGCGACGTACCCGGCGAGCTGGCCTTGCATGAACCGGAGGCGCTGCTTGCGCATATCGCCGAACAACCCGAACCTGCACTGACTGTTAGCCATCGTCCGCAAAGAGGCCCAAGGCTGGGGCGAACAAAATCAGGGCAAGCGGGTAAAAACCGATCGCGAAACGCTCACCAAACTCATCGCCAATCTGCGCGGCGTCACTCACGCAGACGCTCAGGTGCTCATTCGTCACGCCGTGTTCAACGAACACGCAATCACCGATAGCGATATACCCGCTATTAACAAGCTCAAGTTCGAATTGAATGCTAGACTAAACCACTCATGCCTATTCAGACTGAAACCCCGCACAGCGCAGACGTTGTTGCACTCTTGCAAGAACACTTAGAGGACATGGCCGCGCATTCGCCGCCAGAGAGCGTGCATGCGCTCGACCTGGCGGCCCTGCAAAGTCCAGACGTGGACTTTTTTACCGCACGAACTGACGCTTCTGAACTACAGGGGTGTGCGGCACTAAAAACCTTAACGCCAGAGCACGGCGAACTGAAATCGATGCGCACCGTAAGTCGGTACCTGTGCCGCGGCGTAGCCGCCAGATTGCTCACTCACATAATCGATCAGGCCAAGACGCGAGGCATGCAGCGCATCAGCCTGGAAACTGGCACACCCGAAGCCTTCGAGCCCGCTCGCCAACTATATCTTCGCTCTGGATTTACACTTTGCCCGCCTTTTGGCGATTACAGCGAAGATCCTTACAGCGTTTTCATGACACTGCTGCTTGACGGCACCTCCAGCAGTTCCTGAGTAACGGGTGCAGCGGGCAATACCACCCGAAAACCACGATGCATCAATAACAACAACGCTAGATCTGTTAGTCCCTTCTGACTCTCATTGTCTTTGTCTTTGTCAGTGCACAGGCTATACGTCTGGGACCTGGCCAGCCCGTCGAGTTGACTGCGCAGCGCCTGAGCGCCAGCTGCCTGGCTAATAGGCAATGGTGTGTGGTGTTCGTTACAAGACTGCGAACTGCGCGCCAGCGCCCACCACACATTGGCGACCAGGCCACGCAACTGCACGCCACTGCCACGCATTACCAGCCCTCCCTGGGGCATGTGTACTCGGGCGTTCCGAGGCCTGCCGGTTAACACGGCGTCTTCACCAAAAAAACCGCCCGCACGCACTCGGGCCAACGGCCGAGCTTGCGGGCCAAGAACATCCTCAACAAACGCAACGCCCGACTGCACGACATAAAAACAATCTGTCTCATCCCCTGGCGCAACAATCGATTCACCGCGCGGCACCTGGACTGACCGCAGCTCGCGTAACCAGCGCTGCCAGCCTGAGGCACCATGGCGCTGGTAGAGCAAGCGCAAAACCGGACTGCCAGCGAGTGCTTCAACCCAAACCGCGTCAGCATCTTTTGACGCACCTGCATCTTTAGACGCGCCAGAATCAGGCGCAGCGGCAGAATCAGGTGCAGCGCCAGCATCAGGTGCAATAGCGCTGTCAAAATGCAACAGACGCACGGCCGTCATGCAACGCAAGCTGACGTGCCCAGGATAGATCGGCTGCCGGCAACGTTTCGAACCCGCAACCAGCCGCTCACCCGTCACTTCATTAACCACAGTTCCCGCACACAAATACCAAACCCCACGCAACCGCCGGGGTGGGCGCACCAACAGTCGTTTCGCCGGCACAACAAGCTCTGTAGCCAGGCGCGCAAGTGTAGCCAGGCTATGCCAATCAAAATCAGCCATGGGTTCAAACCGACGCAGCAAACTAAGCGTTTTGTTACTGGAAATATTTTGTGGCAACCCGGCAGCCGAGAGGCGGCGATTCGTCGAGCGGACGTGTTTAGTTGCGGAATAAAAGCTCATGCCCGCAGCTTGCGCGCAAGCCCAGCAAATATCTGTCAGTAAAGCGCCAATCGTGGCGTAGGAGAACGCCGCGAACCAGACGCGCTAACGCGCTAGAGCCCGATGGCCAATATCGCGGCGGTAGTACATGTCCTGCCAGCTCAATGCAGCTACTCGCGAATACGCCAGCGCCTGAGCCTCGGCAACGGTTGCCGCCAATGCCACAACACACAACACCCGACCACCCGCTGTCACAACCTGGTCTTGGCCGGCAGCTTCCGACAACGCGGTACCCGCATGAAACACCTTGGTGCCCGCAAGTTCGTCGGTAAGCCCGGCAATTGCTGCGCCAGACTCGTAACTCAGCGGATAGCCCCCAGCCGCCAGCACCACACCCAACGCCACCTCAGGCGTGAATTCGAGCGTAACTTCAATAAGCTCACCGGCAAGCGCCTGCAAACAGACCTGCGCCAGATCTGAGCGCAACCGAGTCATTACCGGCTGCGCCTCCGGATCGCCAAAGCGACAGTTAAACTCAATCACCTTGGGTGTGCCATCAGCGGCAATCATCAAACCGGCATATAAAAAGCCGGTATAGGGCATGCCATCTGCAGCCATACCAGCAAGTGTCGGCGTTATCACCTCCTGCATCACTCGCTCATGCACGGCATCGGTTACCACCGGTGCTGGTGAGTAAGCACCCATGCCACCCGTGTTTGGCCCCTTATCGCCCTCGTCACGCGCCTTGTGATCTTGCGAGCTGGCAAAGGGAATGGCTGTGGTGCCATCACACAAACAAATAAAGCTGGCCTCTTCACCGGTTAAAAATTCTTCCACCACAACCCGCGCGCCCGCATCACCGAAGGCATTGCCGCTAAGCATGTCGGTCACAGCCGCTTCAGCCTGCGCGAGCGTCGTCGCCACCACTACACCTTTTCCAGCGGCCAGACCATCCGCCTTTATAACAATAGGCGCACCCTGCGATCGCACATAAGCGAGAGCTGGCTCAACATCAGCAAAGGTCTCATAAGCGCCTGTGGGAATGTTGTGGCGCGCGAGGAAATCTTTGGCAAAGGCTTTGGAACCTTCCAGTTGTGCGGCAGCTTTACTCGGGCCAAAGCAGGCCAACCCTGCTGCTGCAAAGTGATCACAAATTCCTGCTACCAGGGGTACTTCAGGGCCAACGACAGTAAGACCAATGTCTGCGCGGCGCACAAACGCGGTCAAACCGGCAAAGTCGTCACTGGCAATCGCCACGTTGGTAACGCCCGCTTCCAGTGCCGTACCCGCGTTACCTGGCGCAACAAACACCTCGGTTACGCTCGCGCCCTGCAACAAACGCCATGCGAGTGCGTGTTCTCGCCCGCCACTGCCAATCACCAAAACCTTCATGCTGTTCTCACGCCGTTCTCATACTGTAGTTTGTGTCCCTGGAGTAAAGTGACTAGTGTCTGAAATGCCGCACGCCGGTGAGCAGCATGGCGATACCATGTTCATCCGCCGCCGCAATAACCTCTTCGTCACGCATCGACCCGCCTGGCTGAATAATGGCCTTTATTCCCGCTTCAGCCGCCGCATCAATACTGTCGCGGAATGGAAAAAAGGCATCCGACGCCATGACCGCCCCTGCGACTTCAAGCCCTTCTTCGGCAGCCTTGAGCGCAGCAATTTTCGCGCTAATAACACGCGCCATCTGTCCTGCACCAACCCCAATGGTTTGCTGGTTGCGCGCATAAACGATGGCATTCGATTTAACAAACCAAGCAACTTTCCAGGCAAACAACAGATCTCTGTGTTCTTCCGGACTTGGCTTGCGCTGCGTCGCCACCTGCAAATCAGCTTCAAGCAGCGCCAGCTGATCCGCGTCTTGCACCAACAACCCACCACCCACGCGCTTAAAGTCGCGGAACCTTGGCTCAGCATCAGGCAAAGCACCCGTTTGGAGCACCCTCACGTTTTTCTTGTTTGCAGCCAAGGCGAGGGCGTCCGCATCTACTTCGGGCGCAATAACCACTTCTACAAACTGGCGTTCTAGAATGGGCCCTAGCGTTGCCGCCGTCAGATTGCGATTGAAGGCAATAATGCCGCCAAACGCCGATGTAGTATCAGTCGCAAAGGCTAGCTCATAGGCTGCCAGCGGCGTCTCGGCGCACGCAACACCGCACGGGTTCGCATGCTTGACAATGACACAGGCAGGCTCATCGAACACCTTCACACACTCAAGGGCGGCATCTGTGTCAGCGATGTTGTTGTAACTAAGCGCCTTGCCCTGCAGCTGTTCAAAGCCAGCGATAGTCCCCGGCGCAGGTCTGTCTTCAACATAAAAAGCAGCCCGCTGATGCGGGTTTTCGCCGTAGCGCATATCCATCCGCTTGGCAAAGGACAGTGTGTACGACTCCGGCAACGCAAGCTCAATCGAATCTTGCTGTTCACTCGTGCAGGTAGCCAGTTCGCTTTGCACCAGATAGTTCGCAACGGCGCTGTCGTAACTAGCCGTGTGTTGATAGGCCTGCAACGCTGCACGACGCCGGACCGAAAAGCTACTGCCAGCGTCATTCACCGCAGCGATTACGTCTGGATAGTCACTGGGGTTAACCACTACCCATACAAACGCATGATTCTTCGCCGCCGCGCGGACCATGGTTGGCCCGCCGATATCAATGTTTTCTATGGCGAGCTCATCCGTGCAATCAGCGCGCGCAATGGTGTCACGAAACGGGTACAGATTGACCACAACCAGATCGATCGGTGCAATGTCGTGCTCCGCCATCACCGCATCATCAACACCTCGCCGCCCCAGAATGCCGCCGTGAATTTTTGGATGCAGCGTTTTCACCCTGCCATCCATAATCTCCGGCGATCCGGTATGGGCAGATACTTCCGTAACTGCAAGGCCTGCCGCAACCAGCGCCTTGTAAGTGCCGCCTGTCGATAGAAGTTCTACGCCTGCAGCAACCAACGTCGCCCCAAGTTCGGCAATACCCGTTTTATCGGAAACACTCAGCAACGCACGGCGAATGGGCAACACTCCATGCTCGGCAACAGTGGTAGTCATTAATAGTCCTGTATTGGTTCGAATATTCCTGGGTGTTAGGCCAGTGGTAACTGCGATTTGTTAAGTGGGCGACCTCAGGCTGCACGTACTGCGACAGGTTCAGACCCAAGCAGCGAATCGAGCAAGTCGAGTTGTTGATTAGCGCAGGGTGCCCGCAAAATTTGCCGGCTTGTGGCGCTCAGCAAACCAGCTAGCGTGTCTGCTTCGTCAAGGGTGTCGTGGGCTAATGTCCACTGCACATGTTTGCGTGCAATCCTCACACCCTGCTCTACGCCGTAAAACTTATGGGTCGCCACAAGCTGCTCGCGCAACCATTGCAACCGTACAAACAAAGACGGCAGATCCGTGGGACGATCTTCCAGGTCTGCAGCGATCCACCCGGGCAACCAGGGCGCGCCAAGTGCCGCACGGCCAATCATGACTCCGTCGGCGTCTGTTTGCGCGAGTACTCGGCGCGCATCTCGAGGGTTGCAAATGTCACCATTGGCGAACACGGGTATGCGCACCGCAGACTTCACGCGCGCCACGGTATCAAACTCAACGTTGCCGACAAATTTGCAGGCCCGTGTACGACCGTGAATGGCCAGCGCGCTAATTCCGGTTTGTTCCAGCGCACGCGAAAGCTCAAGTGCATTCCGTTGGTCAGGCGCCGGGCCAGTTCGCGTTTTCACCGTCACTGGCACACCCGCAGGTTGCGCCGCAGCAACAGCCGCCTGGGTCAGCGCAAGAATCTGGGCCGGGTTCGCCATCAACGCAGACCCCGCCGCCTTGCGGCATACTTTTTTCGCCGGACAGCCAAAATTCAGATCGACAATCTCCGCGCCACCCTCAATGGCACCGCGCACGGCATCTGCCATCCAGTTAACGTCCGTACCTGCGATTTGCACGGCATGCACGCAGCCGCGGACCCTCTCGCGACGCAACAATGTCTTCCGGGTGTTCGCAAGCTCCGGGCGTGAACCGGTCATTTCGCCCACCATATAGGGAGCACCCAGCCGCCACGCGAGTTGTCGAAAAGGTACATCGGTAACCCCAGCCATGGGCGCCAGAGCAACTCGATTACGGAGGGTGTGAGAGCCTATGTTAATCATCAGGGTGCTGTCATAACTCAGGGTCGGCCAAAAAAGGGGCGCACATCATACCCGCGAAGCCCGGGCAATGGGACACCACAACCTAGCGAAATTGCAGTTGATAATTCACCGCGTCAGGGCCTGGATCGGCAATCTCGATATCGATATGGATCGGGGTACGAACCACCATCAGAGCTTTGGAGCCCGCGAGTTCACCATCCAGGTAAGTCGAGGGCTCAAGCTGGTAGGACTTAATGACCTGCCGATTCAAATCCATAAACTGCAGTTCAATCAGCGGAAACGGCTGCGCGAACTCGGCCTCATTGCTGATCAGCGCATCTACCAGCAAGGTGTCAGCCTTATCGGGATGACTGCGCACTGCCAGTTTGCGTGACTGCATGTCGCTCACACTGCGGCGCACCGGTAGTTCGCAGCCAGTTAGTGCACAGATCTGTCCATACAAGGGTCGCAGCGTTGGGGATTTAGCCCACTCGTCAAACTGCGAGTACATGACCTGTGCCACCAGCAACACCGACGCCAGTACGACACCAACCCGCAACGCGACGACGTTGCCAAGCAATCGCTCAACAGCAGCCGTCGCCTGCGCCCACAGACCCGTGGCAGTGTCCGCGATCGAATTGGCCGGAACGCCGATCACTTGCTCCTGCGCGGGTGATTCACTGCTGAGACTGGCCCGGGCAGCGACCGTTTGCCGCGCTGCCTGA
Source organism: uncultured Pseudomonadales bacterium (assembly GCA_964611345.1). GTDB lineage: Bacteria > Pseudomonadota > Gammaproteobacteria > Pseudomonadales > Azotimanducaceae > JALZVT01. Next base: position 19,576 of record CAZSYU010000041.1, on the reverse strand, counting down.
GTTTGGCGCACGGCCGCGCTCTTATCAGCGGGACTCTTATTTGCCGCGCTCTTATCAGCCGCACTCTTATTTGCCGCGCTCTTATCAGCCGCACTCT
>CAZSYU010000041.1:0-19379 GCA_964611345.1 uncultured Pseudomonadales bacterium | reverse complement strand
CAGCCGCACTCTTAACAGCCGCACTCTTAACAGCCGCGGGCGCTTCCCTCCCGGTTGCAGCAGCTTGCGCCTGCGCCGCTTGCCGCGCAGGCGGTGGTTTCACAAGCGCTACCGGCCGCCCGCTAGGCAACGCCGGCTTGCCAGCCGCAGCCGGCGAACTCGGACTCGAGTCCGCCGTTGTCAAAGCTTTGGCCGCGGCAGCTGCCTCTTGCGCGGCCACCGCTCGTTCGCTAGCTGCCACTTTGTTCGCTGACGCCGTCAATGTCGTGCTGGTCATCGCGCGTGTTACCAGCGGTTCTGCCTGCTCGATCGCCGCGTGCAATTCCTCCGCAGAGCGCTCGCCCGAGATCTCCGTCCCATCGACTCCAGCTGCCTGATCTGCGCCATCGGCTCCATCTGTTCCAACTTCGGCATCAGCTTCGGCGTCAGCACTTTGGTCGCGGTCTGCTTTGTGCTCTCCTTCGCGTACCTCTCGGAACAAGGCCTCTAGCTGCCGCTTGCTACCATTCTCGGGCGGGTCCAGCAGCGCCTGCAATTCAAGCTCCTCATCATGCACCGCATCAAGCTCTGATAGCTGCATAGCCATGCCGTCATCTGCCTGCTCGAGAACCCCCGGCAGTTCATCTTCCAACCACCAGCGCAGTGCTTCTTCGTCTTGCAACGCATCGTTCATCGTCGCGCGCGGCTCGCTGGTTTCCTGAGTCGCGTTACGATCCAACTCCTGCGTATCCACGGACACCGAAGTCCAGTCGGCGTCTTCTGCTAACCCACGCTCAACCGGTGCGTTGTTCGACGCCTCGGCGGCGAGAAAACCGCCGGACAGCTCTAGTTCCTCTGTGTCACCCCGCCGGGCGGCCAATGCTTCAAGTTCATAAGTGCGGGCCGCTGTAGAACCTGTATTTGGCCCTAAGTCCTCAAACTCCGGTTCATTAACGTCTGTCTCTTGAGCAAGCTCTGCAAGCACCGATTCGAGCATATTGCCTTCGGAAGTCAGCTCCGGGACGACCGCTTCTTCATCGAGTAACAGGTGATCCACGCCCGCAAAAACGGCTAGACAGGCGCCGCAACGGACCCTCCCATGAGCGATCTGCAATTGCGATTCACCCACGCGAAACCGGGTGTGACAGTTAGGACACTCAGTAACCAGTGGCGGCGGCTCGGTCATTGCCATCAGTCCGCCTTTATCGCTTGCTGGACACCAGACAGAGCCTCGGCCGCACGCACACCTAGCAGGCACACCCAGCTGTCAGCACCGGGCGCTGCGTCCTGCGCCACGGGTGCTGCAAATTTAATGGTAGGGTAAGCCTCAATAACCGCATCCGCCTGTTGCGCCAGCAAGCCCGCCAGAATCAGGGTTCCACCTGGCAGCAAGCGCTCACTCAACTCATCAGCCAGTTCGATAAGGGGGTTTGCAAGAATATTTGCCACCACCACCTGATAGCGCAGCCGGCCGGGCAACTCGCCGGGCATAAACACATGCATACGCTTCGCCACCCCATTGTAGGCAGCATTATCAGCCGTAGCCACCAGCGCTTGCGGATCGTGATCCACGCCATCCGCGCGCGCCGCCCCCAACACCAGGGCTCCAAGCGCCAACACTCCCGATCCACAACCAAAATCGAGCACATTGGCCCCCGCTAATACCGGCAACCGGGCCATGGCCTCGAGGCACAACTGGGTGGTGGGGTGCAAACCACTGCCAAAGGCGAGGCCAGGGTCGAGCTGGATGACCGCCACGTCCTTAAGGGCCGCCAATCGCTCGGAATCGGCGTCTCGGGGCAGCAGCCAGAGCTGTCCGTCGGCAAACGAAAGCTCCTCTACCTGCTGGGCTGGGAGCGCGTCCAGGTCGTCATCAGACCTAAAATTCACGTCAACTTCGGCGAAAATGCCTTTATCGTGAATTTCTGCCTGCAGCTCTTGAAGAGCCGCAACGATATCTGCAGTAGCTTCCCAATAAGCGGTGATACCTACACGTTCCCAGACGATCGTCGCACCTGGCGCAGGTTCGAGCACCGCCTCCACCAGCGAATCTGCCCCTGCGTTGTCCAACAACGCAGAAACAGCCCCCAATTCCAGACAAACATCGCTCAACGCATCCGCGCAATGCCCAGGTACTTCCAGTTTTAGCTGCAACCAGCTCAAGGTGACTAACTAATCAGAAACAGCGGCTGGCCTGCTTCCACCGGCTCGCCATTTGGCACCAGCATCGCACTGATGGTGCCTGCCCGGTCGGCTTCAATCCGATTCATCATCTTCATGCTCTCAACAATGCACAGCACGTCGCCTGCGCTCACCGCATCTCCGACCCGCACAAAAGCTTCAGCATCGGGCGCGGGCGCGGCATAAAAGGTTCCGCTTAAAGGGGCCTTGAGCGGCTTGCCGGCGGGCGTGGCAGGCACCGGGCCGGCGCTGGGATCGGCGGCTGCGGCCTCAGCAGCGGCAGACGCGGGCGGAGGCACTACACCAGGGGCACTCCCGGCACCTGCGCTCGAAACAGCAGTGCCCATACTAATGCGGACCGCTTCTTCGCCCGACTTCACTTCCAGCTCCACAATTCCCGACTCTTCAACCAACTCAATGAGCTTTTTGATTTTGCGCAAATCCATGTTTAACCCCCTGCCTGCATGGCTTTTAGACGATTCTCTGCCGCATCCAACGCATACAGGTAGCCGTCTGCGCCCAGACCCGTGATGACCGCTACGGCCACATCAGACAAATAGGACGTTTGCCGGAACGCCTCGCGGGCGTGCACGTTACTCAGATGCACTTCGATGAATGGCAGCTCGACCCCCAAAAAGGCATCCCGCAATGCAACGCTGGTATGGGTGAAGGCGCCAGGATTGATAATCACAAACTGCACGCCCGCCGCGGGGGCCGCATGCAGGGCATTCACCAACTCATGCTCCGCGTTGCTCTGCAGAAAACTGACGCTGACCCCTAGCTGCTCAGCTCGCGCACTGATCCGCGCATGGATAGTGTCGAGGGTATCGTAGCCATAGACCTCAGGCTCCCGCGCCCCCAGTAAATTCAGATTAGGGCCCTGCAGAATCAGGACACTCGAAGAAGTAGCTGCCGCCATAACGGACAAATCCCTGCATTGTCACCAAAGCACCAGTGTGCCCGAGAGCGCTGCAAGAATATATGCGGGCCGGAGAATTTACCGCTATTTAGCCGAACTTATGGTCTAGATCGACGAATTTGCCGCTATTTTGGTAGAACTTTGAGGTTTAGCAAGATCCAAAACCTTGCCCAGATGAGTGGTCATGCCGTCAACATCAAGCTCACCCTGCACCGTAAAACCGGCGATCTCGCTGCCATCAGGCGCAAAGAACACCATGCTCGGCGGGCCATACAGGCCGTAACGCTCCATCAGCGCCTGATCTTGTGGACTGTTCTTGGTGACATCTGCACGAATCAGATGAAACTGGGCGAGCTGCGTACTCACCCCGGCCTCGGGAAATACCCGCCGCTCCATCACCTTGCAGGAAATGCACCAGTCCGCGTACAGATCGAGCATCACGGGCCGACCCGCTGCCACGCCGCGCGCGTGCTCGCGATCAAACTCATCGATCCCTTTCACTGTAATCCAGGCCCCATGATCCGCATCTGCAGCTTGCGCCCCTGCCACGGCAAAAGTAGCCCCGCCCGCACTGCCAGAGAACGCGGCCAGAGGCCGAAGTGGGTCATTAGCGCCGCTCGCCGCGCCAATCAACAGCAAAATTCCATAAAGAAAACTAAAGGCCCCAGAGGCTTTCCAGAGTTGCCCCCAACCACTGCGCGGGGAGAAGTCGAGCGCCCCAAGGTAGACACCCACACCAACGGCGAGCGCGGCCCAGAGTGCAAGGGTCACTGAGGCCGGCACTACGCGCTCGAGTAACCACACGGCAACCCCGAGCAGCAGCACCCCAAACACCGCCTTAACGTTATCCATCCAGACGCCGGCGCGCGGCAATAAATGTCCACCACTGGCGCCAATCAACAACAGCGGCACACCCATGCCGAGGCCGAGCGCCAACAGAGCAAGCCCACCAAACACGGCGTCGCCCGTTGAACCGATGTAAATCAGGGCACCAGCGAGCGGCGCTGAGACACATGGGGAAACCACCAGGCTTGAGAGCGCCCCCATAACGAAAACACTTAGATAACGACCGCCCGCACGGCCTTCGTTCATGCTGTTCAGACGATTCTGCAACCCCTGGGGCAACTGCAACTCGTAAAACCCAAACATCGAAAATGCCAGCGCCACAAACACCAACGCAAACACCGTGAGTACAGGTGGTGATTGCAACGCCGCTTGCAAATTCAAGCTGGCGCCAAAGGTACCGACCAGCACACCCAGGATGGCGTAAGTAATAGCCATACCCAACACATAGGCAACCGATAGCCAAAACGCCCGCGAGCGACTTAGATTATCCGATTCACCAACAATAATGCTGGATAAAATGGGCACCATGGGCAGCACACAGGGTGTAAACGCAAGACCAATACCCAACAACAGGAACAGCCCAAGCGACCACAGGGTCCCCGCTTGCGCAAGCGTCGCCGCGAGCTGCTGCTCTTGAGTGCCGGCGATCTGCACCGCAGGTTCAGCACTGCCACCACCCAGGTTGCCCGGTTTTGCGAGACTTTGGGTAGTCACTGCGGCCGCACCAACGGCCGTTCCATAATCGCGCGCAGCGAGCGCCACCCATTTGGTTTCGGGGGGGTAACACAAGCCTGCATCCGCGCACCCCTGATAGGTGATGCCAACTTCAACCGCTGCTGCATCCACCACACCGCTGACTGGCAGGCGCGCCTGGGCGCTGTGGTAATAGACTTCCACTTCACCAAAAAACTCATCGAGCTTCGGCTTGCCTGGCGGTATTTCCGCCTCACCAAGCATCGCTCCATCTGCACCACGGGTTTCAAACAAAAACCCGTGGCGGTACAGATAGTGGCCGTCGGGCATTTCCCAACGCGCCAGCAACGCGCCATCAGCGCCCTGCTCGGTGGTGAGCACGAAGGCCTCGTCGACTTTTAGAAACTTAACTTCTTGCTCGGCCAGCCAGCGCGCCGCGCCGTTGTTGCTTAGGCCATCCGTAAGATCTGCCGCTCCTGCAGCCGGCCCGCTGAAACTCGCGAGCACGCCCAATACAACAGCACACAGCAGGGCAACCGGCGACTTGAACCGGGAGATTACTGGCGATATTTCAGCAGTTTTATTGACTATAATCTCAATCATCAGCGGTAACTTGGCGACCAGGGGTATTAAGACCTGCTAACGATGCCGAAGTTCGGCAGCGGAGGCTACCCAAAGGTGTGCAGAATGGGCTGCAGCGCGCGTTTATACCAACCTCCAACACCGCTCGCTTACACCTTGTCGCCTACGACGCTAACGGGTCACAATCTGGCCAAACACCCACTAAACGGCGTAGGCTGCGCCAATTCTAGTGAACATACGCAGCATCATGTCCACCGCTCCTGCAACCACTCCTGCCATCAACTGCGGCCTGCTACTGACCGTTTTCGTGACCCTGGTAGCAAGCCTGCTGAGTGCCTGCGGCGATTCTGCAGAAGGTTCAGCTGACGCAGTTAAAACCGGCCTGCATCTGCAAAACGCGTACATCAAGCGTGCCGTTCCTGGCCGTTCGATGACAGCCGCCTACGCCACCCTGATCAACTACACGCCAGATACCCTGTGCTTTGTCGGCTTCGAATCTGATGTCGCCACAGCGGTCGAGTTACACGTTACGGAGCCTGTGGGTGGCCCAAACAGTCAGCGGGTTGCCATGCGGCGGATCAACGAACAGTGCCTCGCTCCTAGCGCCCGCGTCACTCTCAAGCCAGGTGGTATGCACCTTATGGTTATGGGTCTGACCGATCAGGAGCTGCCCGAGTCGGTGACCATTCGCCTCGGCACTGCCAGCGGGCGCCTGTTTGCCACAGAGTTCACTACCGTGCCTTTTAACTATTCGCCGGAAAACCTGTGATAATCCCCCTATGAGTTGGAAATTTTGGAAAACGAGTTACTACGGCACCAGTGCCGAGCGGAGTACATTGGCGAATATCATGCGTATTATTTTTGGCCTGATCGGTCTGTATCTCATCGGTGCACTCATCGTGGGCGCCTGGTGGTCGCGTAAACCCGATCTGTTTGATGTCACCGCCAACGCCGAGGTCTACGCCGCTGAAGACGGCGTTGAGAAAATTGTCACCGGTTACACAACAGCAACGACGCTGCACAAGATCGCCAACACCCTGCTGCATAAATCGGGCGGCTACCTCTCTAACGACCGTTTCCCACCCGGCGTATGGCTCGACAACACGCCTAACTGGGAGTTCGGCGCCCTGACCCAAATCCGCGATATGAGCCGCGCCCTGCGCATCGACTTTGCACGCTCACAAAGCCAGTCAGCAGAAGACAAAGACCTGCAAAACGCAGAAGGTCACTTCTTTTTCGACAACTCAAGCTGGATCTTTCCGCAAACAGAGTCCGAATACACAGAAGGCAACAAGTTAGTACGCTCGTACGCCAAACGTCTTGCCAGCGAAGCTGATTCTGACGGTCAGTTCTACGCGCGCGCAGACAACCTGCAAAACTGGCTCGAGGGCGTCGAATCGCGGCTCGGCAACCTATCGCAGCAACTCTCGGCAAGCGTGGGTAAACGCCAACTCGATCTGGCTCTGGCCGGCGACGCCAACGCCACCCAGTCGACAGCGACAGATTCCGAGGACAGCGTTAAAACGCCCTGGACCAAGCTCGACGACATCTTCTTTGAAGCCCGCGGCCAAACCTGGGCACTCATCCATCTGCTGCGTGCCGCCGAGATTGATTTCAAAGATGTGCTCGAAGACAAAAACGCAGCAATTAGCCTGCAACAAATCGTCCGCGAACTCGAAGGCACACAAGAATCCTTACTGAGTCCAGTCATCTTGAACGGTGAAGGCCTTGGCCTGGTGGCCAATCATTCCCTGGTCATGGCTTCTTATATCTCCCGTGCCAACGCCGGCATCAGCGACCTGCGCGACCTGCTTAACCGCGGCTAAAACACCCGTTCACACGGTTCTTATTCCCACACGGCTTGGGTATGATCAAGGTGCGTCCCCCGGGGAGGGTACGTTGCGACCACTACCGTGATCGCCTTGAATAAATACCTTACTGCCTCTCCTGCACTTGCACTGCTGGAGCCAGTAAGAGCTAACAATAAATTCTACTGGGATGAGCTATGACTGATTTGGTTTTGCTGCCACCCATATTTGGCATCGTGGGGCTTGTCGCCGCCTTTGTCGTGTATGGCTTGGTAATGCGCTACAACGAAGGCACGGATGCTGTTAAAAAGATTGGCGATGCTATTCACAAAGGCGCCATGGTTTTCATGCGCCGTGAATACACGATGCTCGGCATCTTCGCCGCAGTATTGCTGGTATTGCTGTTTTTTTCCGGGCTGGGCGTAGGCACTGTAGGCGCGTTTCTTGCCGGTGCACTGTCATCCGCTGCCGCTGGCTGGATCGGCATGTACACGGCCACCAAGGCCAACGTCCGCACTACCACCGCGGCCCACGTCGACGGCGCACCAGCCGCTCTATCAGTTGCGTTCTTTGGCGGCTCCATCATGGGCCTTGCCGTAGCTTCGCTCGGTCTCATCGGCCTTGGCATCGTCTACTCCTTTCTTGGCGGCGATCCGCACACCGCTCATCACATTCACGGTTTCGGCATGGGCGCGTCTTGCGTGGCACTGTTCTCGCGCGTTGGCGGCGGCATCTACACCAAGAGTGCCGACGTTGGTGCCGACCTAGTTGGTAAAATTGAAGCGGGCATTCCTGAAGACGACCCCCGCAACCCCGGCGTCATCGCCGACAACGTTGGCGACAACGTCGGTGACGTTGCCGGCATGGGCTCGGATATTTTCGAATCCTACTGTGGCTCTATGATCGCCACCATCGCGATCGCCTCCACCATGGCCGTCGCAGCATTGAACTCGCTGGCGCCTGGCATGACCGAAGGTGAGGCCCGGGCAACCCTGATGTTCGCTCCGCTACTCCTCGCCTCTATCGGGCTAATCTGCTCCATCATCGGCATCGGCGTGGTTCGCGCCATGTCATCAAAGGATCCGGCGGTTGCGCTACGTATCGGCATGATCTTCACGCCCATTATCTTTATCGCCACTGCTTTCATTGCACTTGGTTCTGCCGGCATCGATAACAATGTCTGGTTGTCGGTACTTGGCGGTTCAGTTGGTGGTGTCATCATCGGCCTGGTTACCGAGTACTACACTTCTGCCGCACCCGTTGTGCGCATCGCTGAGTCTGGCAAAACCGGTCCGGCTACCGTAATGATCACCGGCCTGGCCGTTGGCATGCAGTCGGTAGTTATTCCGGTGCTCACCATCTGTGCAATTATCTGGCTGTCCACTAGCCTCGCCGGCCTGTACGGCGTTGGCATCGCGGCCGTCGGCCTGTTGGCAACCGTTGGCATGACCATGGCGGTTGATGCTTACGGACCCGTCGCAGACAACGCCGGCGGCATTGCCGAAATGGCGGGTCTGGGTGAAGACACCCGTGCCATTACCGACTCGCTCGACGAGCTGGGCAACACGACGGCGGCCATGGGTAAAGGCTTCGCCATTGGCGCAGCAGCACTCGCCGCACTAGCCATCATTGCTGCCTTCGTTGAAACCATCTCCGCAAAGGTGCCCGACTTCACGCTGCACATCGGCGACCCCGATGTGCTCATGGGCCTGTTCATCGGTGGCCTGATTCCTTTTCTCATCGCCAGCATCACCATGACCGCAGTAGGCGACGCGGCCATGGACATGATTCAGGAAATTCGCCGCCAGTTTCGGGAGATTCCTGGGCTGCTCGAGGGTAACGCAGAACCCGACAACGAGAAGTGCATCGAGATTGCGACCAACGCTGCACTCAAGCGCATGTTGCTGCCTGGTGTTATCGCCGTTGGCGTTCCGCCGCTGGTTGGCTTCGCACTCGGTGCCGAAGCGCTCGGCGGCTTCCTGGGTGGTGCGCTGCTGGGTTGTGTGCTGCTAGCCCTCACCATGGCTAACGCTGGTGGCGCCTGGGACAACGCTAAAAAGTACGTTGAGAAAGGTAATCTCGGCGGCAAGGGCTCAGAGGTTCACACCGCTGTAGTTGTTGGCGATACCGTTGGCGATCCCTTCAAAGACACCTCAGGCCCTTCGATGAACATTCTCATCAACGTGATGGCAATCGTCAGCCTGGTTATTGCCCCGCTGTTGGTCTGAGCATACAGACCACGCGCTAAACCAGGTCTATCGTTTTTGCTTGTAAGAGAAGGCGCATGGCGCACCGGTGCTCAGCCGGTAACCCATGCGCAGCTTCGGCCAACTAGTGATTTTCTCCAACCCCTCCTGACCTCTACTACACCCCTGGGCTACACTGCTGCGGGTGACCAAGAAAACATCTTCACACAACGAGTCAACGAAAAAGCATGCTGCAGGTGACTTCACCCAGTGGCTGCAAGGCACTCGGGCTACTCAGGGCCATGGCGCCGATGCCGACGTACCCTGCGGCACCTGCAATGGGTGTTGCAAATCGTTCTACTTTATTCATATCACACCTGACGACACACAGGCGCTAAGCGCAATCCCACAGGAACTCCTGTTCGCAGCGCCGGGGCTACCCGATGGCCACTTCGTGATGGGCTATAACGACCAGGGCCACTGCCCCATGCTTATCGACGACCGCTGCTCGATTTACCACGACCGGCCACAAACCTGCCGCGCCTATGATTGTCGAATTTTCAGTGCCGCAGACATGGCGCCCGGCGAAAGTGACAAGGTGCTGGTTGCCGAGCGTACCCAACAGTGGGAGTTTAGCTTTGCTAGCGGCTCAAGCCGCGAACAACAACGCGCTGTCGCCGCAGCTGCCCGGTGGTTGCAGCAGGAACAGGGTAATAGCCACACCCACTTGCCCAAGGGTTTTATTCCCAGCAACAGCACGCAACTCGCCGTGCTTGCGCTGCAGGTTCATACGCTATTTCTGACTAGCGATGACACCAGCTCCCAGGCATTTGCCGATCGTCTGGTCGCACTTGCGGCCAACGAATAACACGCCTTTAACAAGTTTTTAGCTCACTCTTAAAGTGCACGTTCTCCGCCAGAGCGGCCCGCTCGGTATACGCCTTGTTTACCGGCATGCTCACATCTTCATAGCCAAAACTCAGGCCGTATAACACTTTCATTTCCGGTGGCAAATCAAACACCTCTCGCACCAGGTCGGGGTAATTGCGCATCGTACCCTGGGCGCACGAAGCCAGCCCATTGGCCGTCATAGCCAACATCAAGGTTTGGGTATACATGCCCACGTCACAGGCAGACTGCACACCAAAAGATTCGTGAATGCAGAAAAACGCAACATGCGGCGCATCAAACAACTCGAAGTTACGAAACCCCGCCTTCGCGCGCGCAGGTTTATCTTCCCACGCGATACCCATAGCGTCATACAACACCCGCGCACACCCGCGCCGCCGCTCCTTGTAATGCTCAGAAAGCTTGCCATCGCTCTGGTGATCGGTGTTTGGCTTCACACCCTTCGACACTCGGTCCATAAACTCACTGCGCAGATAGTCCCTGGTGGCACCCGAAGCCACGCAAGTCTCCCAGGGTTGCAGGTTAGTCCCCGACGGTGAGCGTGCCGCCACCTCAAACACATGATTCATCAGTTCCTGGGGAACAGGCTTGTCGAGAAACCCGCGCACTGATCGTCGCGCGAACACCGTTTCTTCAAATGACATGCTGGACATAACTCTCAACCGGATCTTGGAAACCCTCTAATATACACTTGCGCACAGAGCACCTACACAAAGACCCGAACCAAGGCTTGAAAGGAATCAACCGTGACTCGCAAAGCAGCCGCTATCAACCTGCTGTCCATGGACAACCCTCCGCCCCCCGATGCAGAGGGCATGCTGCTGGAACTGGGGAGCGGCGATAGCGGTTTCTCGGGCACACCTGTAAGTACCGGCGACGCCACTTTCAGAGAATTCATCGAACATTGCCGAGCGCAAGCGATAGGCCAGAACCTGAGCGAGGGATGGGTGCCCAACACAACCTACTGGATCGTTGTCGACGGCAAAGCTGCCGGATTACTGCGCTTAAGGCACTATCTGAACGACGCACTGCGGCACAAAGGCGGACACATTGGCTATTACGTTCGGCCAACTTGCCGCGGTCGTGGCGCGGCAACGCAGAGCCTTGCGCTGGCCCTGCCGCTCGCAAAGGCTCTGGGCCAAACGAGAGTGATGCTCACCACCAACCCATCAAACACTCACTCTATCAGGGTGATTGAGGCCAATGGCGGGACGCTTACCGCCACGCTAAACGAGCAATCTGACAACAATGGTTCCGTGACAACCGAAACCATTCTGCAGTACTGGATCAACACCTGAATCAAGACTCGACGCTGTGGGACTCAAGCCAAGGGCTGTCTGCAGCCTCATCGGCAGGCCAGTCAGACATCGGAAAGGGATGCTCATCGCCCGAAAAGGTCAAAAAGCGCAACACCTGATACGCGTAAATGCTCAACGAACTCCCAAGCCGCAATAACTGTTCATTGGCGGAGCCGGTAAACAACACAATCAAAAACTGCCCCACCACCACTATGCCGAGCACAGATCGGGCCACGGTGAAGAGCAACCCAAACAACAACATAAACAGCGCGCGCCGCCACAGGTCTCCGCGGTCTTTGGTGATGCTGATCGTACCGGCCGCATCAGGTTCATTTGGCTGCTCGCCATTGTTGGGTGGGGTCTCGTTACCTTTACCTGCTTCATCCATCAGTTCTACCTCTTGTTGCGTTGTTCGCCATGCCAATTCACGACGCTCTATCCAAGTAACTGCAAGAAGCGCGCCATCGGATAAAATCAATAATATCAACAACTTAAAGGAACGAAAAACGCCAAAGCCACCCCATATTGGCATTTCTCACCAGAACCAAGTGAAATAACCGGCGGGCCGCACCGCCCGCCTGCGCAAACGAATTCAGGTGCTATCAACCCCCTCTGGGCAAGTAGCAAGGAGCAACCAGCATAGACAACGAGCTACTCAAACTCATCGAGGCGTATTTGCTCAGCGTCTCGGAAGCCTTTGCCGCGTTCCTCGATTCCAATCTGTGTGACGCGCCGACCAGTCGCGTGAATTGGGCGGCTAACGGCATCCCGCACAAAGGCGGCATTGCTGCTGGTGGCACCTATCAGAAGCTCGCCTACGGTTTGCGTATCTCACGCAACGGCCAAAGCGTTGAGTTCGACTTTGGCAAGGAAGGCGAAACCCATGAGTTTGATGCGTTTCGCCTCACGCAGTTTTGGAACGAGAACAACACGCGCAGCAAGTTCTCATCCCCACGCCAGATCGAAGCAGCCTTCGCCGAGGCCCTGGCAAACAAAACGCTGCGGCCAACGCCTGGCAAACACTTCGAACTGCTCGCAACGCCCCTACCGGCTTACGGTGAAGGTGACGCCACCTATCAGGCCGCGGGCCAGGAGGCCGGCGTACGCCAGCTGGTCGATACCTTCTACGCCATCATGGGCAGCAACGCTGCCTATAAAACGATCTGGGACATGCATCCGAACACGGCACCCGACGATCGAGAAATTTCGCGCGACAAACTGGCCCGATTCCTGTGTGCCTGGATGGGTGGCCCCCGCCTTTACAAGGAAAAATACGGCGCTATCAGCATTCCTGGCGTGCACGCACACTTGCCTATTACCCGGGCTGAACACGACCAGTGGCTCGCGTGCATGAGCGAAGCGCTGGAACGAAAGGATTATCCGGCTGACCTGCGCAGCTACTTGCTAACCCAGCTCGCGGTGCCCGCGGGTCGTATCGTGCAGGCCTGCGCGCCCACCGATAAGCGGCCCTAAGAAAGGGGTAGACAAGAAAAAGGCCCCGAACACCATAAAGGTGAGCGGAGCCTTAAACATTACCGGACGGTTTGGCTTAAGCAGCCAAACGCGCCGCTAGCGTGCTATACAGCCTGCAGGTTTCCAGCAGACTCTTTGCCACGCTCGGCAATCACTTCGTAGCTAATGCGCTGACCTTCAGTCAGACCATCGAGATCCGACTTTTGGACAGCACTGATGTGTACAAACACATCTTTGCTTCCGTCTTCTGGTTCGATGAAACCAAAACCTTTTGTTGGGTTAAACCATTTTACTGTTCCAGTAGCCATATTGGCCTCCTCAGGGATTTGTATAAATTGAGAATCGGCAACGATCCGCGCGCATATCGAGCGGGGCGAGCGAACAATCTTGGTATCGCGTTGTCTTGAATCTCACTCCCAGAACTGGGCTATCAATAAAAAGGCAGGCAAACTTAGATCGTCTCTGGACACTACGACAGCAAGCAGCACATAGCAACCACTAGCGTACAACTCGCCGATTTGAAGGCGAAATTACCCAACAAAACGGATTGCGGCGTAGTATCCGGGGTTACACCCTTGAAAAAGCTGGATGAGCCCCAATCATTGGCTGGACCCACACAGGGCCGACAGCGGATCCACACGGGCCGACCCCATGAATATCGCCGTGAAGCAATTTTGAGCACCTCTTGAGCAACAACGACCAGCCAGCAGCAGGGGACTTGGACTGGCAAATCGCCCCCCTCATACGCTCGACTCGCATCGACGAAGCGTTTCGGGTCACGCAGAACGTCATGCGATTTTTCAAGCGCTCCTGCGGCCAGAACTTTGCCATGGAGCGGGAGTTTCAGGCCTGGCTGTGTGATGGCACCCCAAAAACACTCGGGGAGGCTGCAGACGCCTGGAACGAGTACAGCAAGCAGCCCGATGGCTAGCCAAAAAGCAGGTGCGCCGCCAACCCAACAAACACCAATGCTGCCACACGATTGATCAGCACCTGGCCACGCGGCGAATGTCGCAACCACCGCCCCACAAAACCAGCCCCCCATGCGACGGTGCCAAATACGACCAGCGTTACGCCAATGAACCAGCCGCCCAACACCAACATCCGCCACGCGACCGGCCCGGTACCTGCGTCAGCGAAACCAGGTAAAAAAGCCAGAAAAAATATCCCAACCTTCGGATTGCTAACGTTCATTATCAACCCTCGCAGGTACATCGCCCGCTGGTTGTCCGGAGGCAGGCTGGGCGTCGAGCTCGGATCCTCGTGAACCTGTACGGGCTTTGCTCGCAGTGCACCCCAGGCGAGGTACAGCAGATAGCAGGCGCCTACTAGTTTTAAGCCGTTATAGGCGAACACCGACGACGCGACGAGTGCGGCAATACCCAGAGCTGCGAGTGCTGAGTGAACCAACAAACCGGTACACAGCCCAAGCGTCACCCACCAGCCAGACACTCGGCCATACAACGCTGATTGCGTCAGCACAAAAATATTGTCTGGACCGGGAGCGAGCGCCAGTGCTGTCGCTGCCAGCACAAACATCAGGATTGTCTGAGCGTCAAACATCAACCACCCAACGCGTCACTCCCAACAGTCTCGCGCCTCTGCCTAGCGCGTTACTCACTCTCCCGCTCCGCTAACGCTTGCTGCCCCGGCGGGAGAGTTCTCGGCGCACTCATCGTTATTAAAGCTTCATTGTTACTAAAGCTGCATCGTCACATCGGCAAAGTCGGATTCGCGCTGCAGCCACTCCATGACAATACGCAGGACCGCGTTATCAGGGGTCAATTCTCGACGCCCAAGCAATCTGTCGATGACAGATCGTTGCGCGTTGACGGTTAGTCTCCATACCGATCCCGCCGACGGGTCAGTGGAGAGCGCGGGACCGCATTGGAAGCGATAGGGTTCAGCAAACACAGTGGCATTGAAGTACCAGCTCGCGCCAGCTCGCTGCAATGGCAACTCGTCTGTTAAGCCAAGCGCAGCGAGACGCTGCGCGGACCACGCAAGTACAGCGCATTGACCCGAATAATCATCGGCCTTTGGTTCCGCATCAATGTTGTCGAACCGGGTCGTTACAAACTTGAACTGTGCACCCATGGCTGATGCTCCGGCGACGTTACCCAGCGGGGTCTACTTGGACGCCTGGGCAATGCACCACATAAACGACTGCACGTCGATATAGTCACGCGGCTCGAGCTCACTCAGTCCTTCGAACAGGTGACCCGACAGCTTCAGAATTTGATTGTACGTCTGCCAGTTTACCTTCGGCTGGTAGTTAATCTCCCACCGGCACAGCGCCGCTGCGTTCTGCGTGATGGTTGGCTTAACAAACATCTGCGAGTCTGGATTGCACAGAAAGCTAAAGTACGTTGCCGTGGTCCATTTTGTTGCGCTCATGTCATCCAGCGCGCTAACAAAACCGCCAAAACGCTCACTGGCTTCTTCCTCAGAGTGCAGCAACGAATTAAGTGCTTCACAGAACTCGATCTGATCCATCTCGTTGCTCAAACCATCCCGCAAGGCCATCTTTTCGTTTGGGAACACAAGATTGGTTGCATTGAGCACCTGCAACGTCTGTGCAGCAATATCAGAGTAGGCCTTTTTCTTGAGCATTCCCGCGAGCGCTTTCTTATCGAGCAACTCGCGCGCCTTGGCACTGGCCGCGTCTTTGTACTCGCGTTCTTCAGACAGGTAACGATCGCCATGAAAACCACCCGGGTAGGCTTCCACAAACAGCTCAGCGGCCTTGGCAAGACTCTGATACTTGGGAGCAGACTCACTGGGGTTACGCGCCAGATTATCAAGGTGCTCGTTCGCCGCCCCTGCACCGCGGATTTTTTCTGGTTCTACGTAAGACAGCGCAAGGGTCTTTTGCCCCACACCCACAAAGAAGATCTCAACTGTGTCGCCGTTGCTATGACTCAGCACCTCGCCTAACCCCCAATCGGGTTTTGCTGGATGGATGACGCGCTGGCCCTTGAGATACTGCATTAACTTGGTCTATAGGAGAGAGTTCACCCAGTATCGCACTGCGCGAAAAATATTTCTCTATGTATATGGATGGCATTGGTTAAAAGCCGGTAATTATGAGCCTGATGCTCAATCCTCAAACTGCCTCACGCACCGTCACCGATGCCACACCGCTAGCAACAAGCACATCGAGCAAGTCTTCGAAACAGAGCACCGGTGCAGAACCAAAGTCGACCTGAAAGCAGCAGTAGTCACCATTCTCCTGGACGCCTGATAACTCATGCACAACACCGGCGAGTCCTTCTTCAGCGCGCTCCCGCGCCTGCCGATTAGACCGTGCTGACGGCGTAAACCAGCGCCCGTGCCAGTCGCCCAGGTTTTCCACGAAGTTTTTTAACCCGCCGCTCGGTACCTCAAATTCGGCAAAGTCCCAGCAAAAAGGCGCCAGCTGAACGTTCAGATCCTCGCCCCAGGGGAACGAGATGGGCTCAAAACCCAGCACGCCTTCGCTGTCCACAGCAAAGGGAGTTTCCTCTCCGGCGGCGTTTGCTTCGACCCCATCGTGGCGGCGCTGCCAAACCCTCGACCCTGATCGACTCGCAGCACCTGTATCGACCATATCCGCATCTGCAATGGGTTCTGCGCGCACCGTGGCGTGCGCAGTCAGTGCTTGCTGCAAACTCGTTACATAGAGCGAGCGTATTTGCTCAATAAGCTCCGCAACACCCACTAGCCAACTCGATCTGTCGCGACACGGTAAAATATCCGACACTTAACACACGTTAACTCCACGCGCCGATCGGCGGACTTACCACATTTTGTCTTTGGCATAGTCCGCATAACCTTCATCGTAAGCCGCTGCGTCAAACCCGGCTGTTACCTCGCGCAAAAATTCTCCGGCAGTGGGGACTTTACCGGCCGCATCGGCAGCACCCGCTGCTTGCCACAATTCACTACGCATTAACGCTTTGGCACATTGAAAATAAACCTCCCCCACGCTAATGACAATCACGGTTTTGGGTTCTCGTTGGTTGCGCCGAAAGGTGGTCGTCAGCGCCTCGTCTGCGGTTAAAACGGCGCTGCCATTCACACGCACCACATTGTTGCTGCCAGGCACCATGAACATAAGGCTCACCCGACCATCAACCACGATATTCTCAAGCGAGTCGAGCCGGTTGTTGCCGCGCCAATCGGGTAACAAGAGTGTCTGCTCATCCGCTACGCGAACCACCGCATCGACATCGCCGCGTGGGCTAGCGTCGGTGCCCTTGGGTCCAACGGTGGTCAACACAGTAAAGCGTGCCTGCTCAATCCACTGTCGGTATAGCGGCGTGATTCTCGGTGCTACTTTGGTGAGC
The DNA here is from genome assembly GCA_964611345.1 of uncultured Pseudomonadales bacterium. Classification (GTDB taxonomy): domain Bacteria; phylum Pseudomonadota; class Gammaproteobacteria; order Pseudomonadales; family Azotimanducaceae; genus JALZVT01. The sequence goes on along the minus strand of CAZSYU010000041.1, from coordinate 2,177 downwards.
GAACCTGGCAGAGCGACGTCGTAGATCGATCGCAGTTCGTCCAGAGAGTCAATCGTTTGCATATGTCTGTACCTCTACGTGTGCTAGTTTGGCATTCATGAATACAGAAACAAACCACACAGCAAACCCAACAACCGCTACCCTCGCTGACATTAGCTGGATGTCTGGCGGTTGGGCTGGCGATCTTGGCCCGCAGCACGTCGAAGAATCATGGAGCCAACCCTCAAGCGGCACCATGGCAACAATGGTGCGGCTAATGACCGACACACAAACGCTTATGATCGAACTGATTGTGATTCGCGAAGAGGCTCAATCACTCGTTTTGCATCTGCGTCAATTCAGCCCGGCCCTCGAGGAGCGGCTAACCCAAGACATGCCCATCACAGACTTAGCACCCGATCACGTCAGCTTTCGGGCGTCGGCAGACAGCCATATCACCCAACTCACGTATCGCCGCACTGACGATCAAACTATGGAAGTAGATGTCACAACCGGCGACGGGACAGTATTGACCGCTGCGTTGCGGCGCACATAAGCCAGGACAATAAGGTCTGCAGCCCGAGGAATGCTGAGCCGCGCTTAAAGCGTAGCCGCGAACGCCGCCAGTAACACCAGTCCAACAAGACCAATACGTAGCCCATGAAAGCCCTGAAAGCCGGCGATCAGAGAACTATCAACCGGGTTGCGTGGATCATAATAAACGGTAACCGTCGGCGCATCGCTCAGGGTCTTGCGCATCACACTCCCCGCCAACAACTGCTGGGCAATCACGGGCAGTCCGAAACCAATCACCTCAGAACGATAGTCTTCAGTCTCGACGCTGTACGCGTATCGCAATCCCTCTGCAGCATCGTCTAATACGCGGCCCTCAACCCGGCGCCAGCGCTCGGCTCGAATGCTGCGCATCGCAAAGCGAAACTCCCGCACCAGCAACCAGGCAACTAGGCCCAAGAAGCCATATAGCAAAACACCAAACACACCGCTCATCAGCAAGAACCCAAGATTGTGGCCAGTTTCAGTCTTGTTAGACCGCCCACATCACCATGCCCTAAGTTTCAGTGACAAGTTATGACCCTCATCACGGCACCACCAAAAAAACCGCGTTCTTACCACGAATGGAGCCCAGCGCTTTAGGGTTCTAACAGCTCGACCACCAGCGCAACTCGATGCCGCAAGCGCCCCAGCAGCAGGTAGTAAACGGTCGCTGCTGAATTGCGCTCGCCATACTGCTCAGCCATCGCGCCAAGCACCTCTTGGGAGCGTGCTTCGCTAAGCGTCTCGGCTTCGGAAGCATGAGGAATACGCGAACTCTGCTTGCCCGCTCTAGTAAATCCAAGGGGTCGTCCAGATAACAGGGCCTGCGCAACACGCGGCTCGGCATCATAGAAAACAACAGGATTGGGGCCAACATCCATAACCCACAAGCGTGCGGTATGAACGCCGTCGGGGGTATCTATAGCCAGCTCAACCACTTCACCTGACTCCCAGACAGACACTACATAGAACCAGGTTCCGACCCAGGCGAGTACCGAAACGCTCACCAGACCAACCGCAAGCGCAGTGTCTATCTTCGCTGGACGCCGCCAGGTCTTAAGCAATAACAGCGCACTCAAAGTTGCTGCCACCCAGGCGATTAATCCACCGCGCAGTACAACGCCTGCTATCGCCAGCCCAACAAAAAGCGCAACTATCCAACGCAACCAGTGCAGAGCAACTGACCCCTAAGCGAGCTGAACCTCACAATCTTTCATCTTGTTTAGATCGCCCTTTACGACGATCAGGCCTTTGTCTTTAAGCACAGCCAGGCGTTCCGCATAGAAAGCTTCCGGTACTTCTTCGTACTCATCGGGCACCTTTAGCATCACCCCACCGATCACAAAAGCCCCATTCAGCCAAACGTCGTCAAGATTAGCCATGAGCAGGCCATCAAGAGTCTCAATATCCGACTCAGTCAAATTCGCGACTATCTCGGCCTGCAATTCTGTGGTCGAACCGTCCAGGAGAGGGTTTTTAGTGTCGCTCATTATCGGGTACCTGCATCCTCTGATGCTGTTAAAGATGCTGCAATAGTGGTGAGCCCTGATATTACATTTTTATCAGAGCACTCCACCAATAAAATCGCCAAATACTCGGACTCAGACCCAGATTCAGACCCAAACTCAGACCCAAACTCAGAC
>CAZSYU010000040.1:0-32017 GCA_964611345.1 uncultured Pseudomonadales bacterium | reverse complement strand
TGGGGTCGTCGATGCGGCGCCTACATTGCCAGTGCTGGCACTGCGGGACAAGGGCATGCCCTACAAGTTGTTCACCGCTTACGCTGGCGCCGAGAAAGACCTTGCGGCGGCCGGTGTTGCAGTAGCTGGCAACATGGAAGACGTTTTGCCAGATGTCGATATTGTGCTCGATGCCTCGCCAGGCGGCGTTGGCGCCAAGAACAAGGTGCTCTATGAGAAGCACGGCGCGAAGGCAGTTTTCCAGGGTGGTGAGTCGAACGATGTCTGCGATGTGTTTTTCCACGGCTACGCAAACTACAACAAGGGTCTTAACCAGGACTACCTCAAGCTAACCTCGTGCAACACCACCGGCCTGATTCGCACCGTTGACTGCCTGGATCGGGCCGTCGGCATCGAGCGCGCAGCCATCACTATAGTTCGTCGCGTCGCAGACCCGGGTGATTATCATCGTGGCATCGTCAATGCCCTCGAGGTAGACAAGGCACCCAATCACCAGGCCGTCGACCTGATGACCATCATGCCTCATGTTGATGCAACGGGTTTGCTGGTGCACGCGCCAGTGACTCACGGACACTTTATTTCCGTACTGGTCACACCCAAGAAAGACTTGTCCGTGGAACAGGCGCTAGAGGCTTTCGCGGCCCACGACCGCTTACGCATCGTATCGCTTGATGAAGGCTTTATCGGCAACGCGTCAATATTTAAATACGCTCGCGACATGGGCCATTCGCGCGGCGATATTTTTGAGGTGCCTATCTGGCGGGACACGCTCGTCAAGTCAGGGCGCGATTTGATGTTTGGCATTCACATTCCACAGGAATCAGTCACCATTCCTGAGACCATTGACGCTGTACGCGCGGCCTGTGGTTTGCAAAAGGATCAAGTTGCGGCAGTAGGGGCAACCAATAAAAATCTCGGTTTGCCCTACTGGAAGAAATGAGGTCTGTTGAAGAGTTTGAGTTAGCAGACAAGACCGTCCTGCTACGGGTGGATATCAATTCACCCATCGATCCAACAAGCCGCAAGATCGTCAACACGAATCGCCTCGAGAAGAGCATTCCAACGATTTCTTACTTGTTGGAACAGGGTGCAAAGCTCGCCATGGTGGCTCATCAGGGGGATACCCTCGACTACCAGAACCTGCTGTCCATGCAAGAGCACACCGAGATACTTGGTAGGTTACTCGGTGCTAACGTTGATTACATCGACGACGTTTGCGGCCCTGCGGCCCAGGAAAAGGTCCGCGCACTGAAGCCCGGCACTGCTGTGTTGCTCGGCAACCTGCGCTACCTCAGCGAAGAAATTTCCACCTTTGAGAACGCCGTAAAACTTGAGCCACAGCAAATGCTGGACACTTGGCTGGTCAGAGGGCTCGCTCCACTTGTCGATATCTATGTCAACGACGCCTTTGCCGCCGCCCACCGCAACGCACCGTCGATGGTGGCCTTTCAAGAAATCAAACCAACGGCCGCAGGCAAACTTCTGTTTGATGAGGTCACGGCGCTCAACCGCGTGATGTCTGAACCCGAGCACCCTTCGGTTTTTGTACTGGGTGGCGCAAAAATATCAGACGCATTCGGCATGCTGCAGCAGGTTCTGGAAACCGGCACTGCAGATCGTATTCTCGCCTGCGGCATCACTGGCGAGATCATGCTGCTGGCCAGCGGTTACCGACTTGGCGCTGTTAAAGAGCAGTTTCTTAAAGACCGTAGCCTCGATGTCTTTGTTGACCAGGGGGCCTCTTACCTCAGCGATTACCCTGACAAAATCCTGTATCCCCAGGATCTTGCTTACGAAGACAAGGGTATACGCAAGGAAATCCCCATAACTGAACTGCCGGCCGAGCATATGTATATGGACATCGGCAACAGAACGATCGCCGAGTTTGAAACAGTGATCGGTGAGGCGAAGACCCTGTTTGTCAACGGACCACCGGGGGTGTACGAAAACGCGTTATTTGAGAACGGGACCCGAGCCATCTGGAACGCAATCGCGGCTGCAGAGGGTTACTCGGTGATTGGCGGCGGCGATACCGTGACCGCCGCAACGCGATTTGTTGACCTGAACCAAATCAACTACGTCTGCACTGCAGGCGGTGCGATGGTGCGCTACCTGTCAGGCAAAAAACTGCCGCTCATGGTCGCCATGGAAAAAGCGCAGCAGCGCTGAGGGCTCAGAGCTCGCTAGTCCAGTCCGTATCTTCAATCAGCGACTTGAGTTTTTGCAGAAACGCGGCGGAATAGGCACCGTCAATCGCTCGATGATCAAACGACTGCCCCAACATACCGATCGGTCGAATGGCGATAGAGTCACCTGCGGGCGACTCTATGACCACGGGGCGCTTTTTCACCGCGTCCATGGACAGAATGCCAACCTGTGGCTGATTGATAATTGGCGATGTGAACACCGTGCCATAAGGACCAGGATTCGACAGTGTATAGGTTCCACCACTCAGCAAATCTGGCGGCAACTTGCGAGATTTGGCTAGCCCAACCAGCTCGTTGATGGCACCCGCAAGACCGCGCACATTCAGTGCATCCGCATTGCGAATAACCGGCGCAACAAGACCTTCGTGATTGAGATCAATGGCGATCGCCAGGTGCACATCACTGTGAACATGCAGCGCCTCTCCTACCACGCTGGAATTGAGCCGCGGAAACTCTGCAAGCGCCTGGCACACCGCGCGGGCAACAAAGGGCAAATAGGTCAGCGAATAGCCTTTTTCGTTTTTCCAGCTCGCCTTTTTTTGCAACCTGCACGCATCAATGCTGCTGAAGTCTGCGTCAATCGCCTGCAACACGTGCGCCGATGTGGCCTTTGACATGACCATGTGTTCTGCCGTAACCCGACGGAACCGATCGAACGGAATGATGTTTTCTGCGGGGACAGCGGCGGCTTTCGGCAGCGCCGTAGCAACAGATCTTGCAGCGCCTTGGGATGAGCCATGGGCCCCTTCAAGAAACAGCATGACATCGCGCTTGGTGATTCGGCCCGCTCGACCGGTACCAGAAATCATGCTGATATCGAGATCATGCTCCTTTACCAACCGCCGCACCGCAGGGGATAACTTGGTATTTGTTGAACGGGCGGGAAGCCCCCCAGACTTTGCTGCAGAAGTAGGTGCAGAAGTCGGAATAGATGGCGCCGCGCGCGAAGCAGCAGATTCTGGCACAGCAGCTGGGGTCGGGGTCGAAGCAGTTTCTTGCGCCTCACCCTCAACCGCAATAACCGCAACCACAGCGCCAACATTCACCGTGTCTCCGGCTTGCACGTTGATGCTACTCACCACGCCTTCAGCAGGCGCTTCGATTTCTGTGGCAGCCTTGTCAGTTTCGACATCGAGCAACAGCTCACCCTTGGCTACAGTATCGCCGACATTTTTGTACCAGGTGGTGACTGTCCCCTCGAGAACGGTCTCACCCAATTGCGGCATCAGCACATCCATACCTGCTCCTTAATCCGCAAGGCCAATAACGGCATCAACAATTTTCGGAGCACTCGGCAGAACAGCGTCTTCCAGAGCATCGGCTGAGGGCAGCGGAATGTGCGGTGTGGTCACACGAACAACCGGCCCGTCGAGATTCCAGAACAGCTCTTCTGATACCAGTGATGATACTTCGGCACCCCAACCACAAAGCCGGGGGTTTTCTTCAACCGTTACCAGCCGACCCGTCTTGGTGACTGATTCATAAATGGTCGTCAAATCAAGTGGCACCAGCGAACGAACATCAATGACTTCAGCCGAAATGCCATGCTGACTCGCAAGAATTTCTGCCGCTGCAGTTGCATGCTGAACCATGGCGGCCAGAGCGATGATCGTGACGTCGCTGCCTTCACGCAGAACCTTCGCCTTACCCAACTGATCGACATGCTCGCCCGTTGGCACCTCACCCTTAATGCCATAGAGCGACTTTTGCTCGAAGAACAATACCGGGTCAGGATCCCGAATCGATGCGGCCAGCAAACCCCACACATCGGCAGGACTCGATGGGGCAACCACCTTGAGCCCGGGTACTGCCATTGCCCAGTTTTCGATGCTTTGCGAGTGCTGCGCACCAAAGCGTGCCCCACCGCCATTTGCCGAACGAATCACCAGAGGAAAACTGCATTGGCCGTCTGTCATATAGCGCGATTTGGCGATCTGGTTTACCACCAGGTCCCAGCAAACGGCAAAGAAGTCAGAGAACATAATCTCAGCAATTGGCTTTAAGCCTGTCATGGCTGCACCAGCCGCCGCACCAAGGATCGCCTGCTCTGAGATGGGTGTATCGCGCACGCGCAAGCCACCAAACTCTTCAAGCAACCCACCGGTGGTTTTAAACACGCCGCCCGCCGCGGCGATGTCTTCACCAAGAAACACAACGGACTCATCGCGCCGCATTTCCTGGGCGATCGCGGTTTTAACTGCATCGCGATAGGTTAGTTCCGCCATGATGAACCTCCGTCTGCCCAAAGCTCGGTGTGGGTAATATCCAGCGACGGCGTTTCACTGTCACGCGCGGTTTGCTCCGCCTTGTCGACCCGCGCGGCCTGTTCAGCCTCGATCGAATCAAGCTCTGCTGCATCGACACCCGAGCTAAGGAGTTCCTGACGATAGGTAATCAGCGGGTCACGCTTTTTCCACGCAGCAACTTCTTCATCGGGCCGATACTTGCCTGGATCAGCACGCGAGTGACCACCATGTCGATAAGTCAGTGCCTCGATCAATGTCGGTCCACCACCCTGGCGGGCTTTATCGAGTGCAGCCTTTGCGGTGGCGTACATCACATCGACATTGTTGCCATCAACCAGGATAGATTCGAGACCATACGAGCCCGCCCGGTCTGCACCTGGATTCGGCACGGCTGTCACATCCTTGATGGGGGTGTATTCCATGTAGAGGTTGTTCTCGCAGACATACACCACGGGTAAATTCCAGATGGCGGCGAAGTTCAGCGCCTCATGAAATGCGCCAATGTTCGTTGTGCCATCACCAAAGAAACAGACTGCCACCTGACCCGACTCTCTGTATTGCGCTGACCAGGCAGCGCCAGCAGCCATAGGCATATGCGCCCCGATGATCGCGTACGACCCAAGCACACCTTTCTCCAGGTCCATGAGATGCATCGAGCCGCCCTTGCCATGCAACAGACCGCATTCGCGCCCCATCAGCTCACCAAGAATCGCAGTCATGGAGACCCCGCGCACCAGCGTGTGGTTATGCCCGCGATAAGTACAGAAGGTGTAATCGTCTTCGCGCATCGCCGCGCCAAACCCGGCGGCAATCGCCTCCTGACCCAACGCCAGATGGGTGGTACCTTTAATGAGGTTCTGCATGAACAGCTCATAGGCGCGCTGTTCCATGCCCCGGCACGCGTGCATCAGCCGATACATTTCCAGGCGCACCTCGGTGGGTGGTGGATTTGCCTCGTTAATCACAGCCGAGGGCTGTTTGTCTTTGCTAGCCGCCTTTTTGCTCGCCGCCTTTTTACTCGCCACTGGAGTCATCCAAATTATTTATCGATTGTTTTTAAATTTTAGGGTATTTGTCGATTTTAAGGTAGTCCCAAAATGTGTCTTTATGTACGCGTGCAGAGTCACACAGGAAACACAAAGGATACCCATCGATCGCCGATCACATTGCAAGATGCTTGCAAGATGCCTGCCTCAGCTGGAGAAAGAGGCGCACAATCTGCTGTGAAATTAATCGATTATATTCGGAATTTCTTGATTCTAGCGATATAATAATTACACGCAATTCAACTGGAATAAACAATGATTAATGCCGCCATAGTGGGTCTGGGTTGGTGGGGCAAGACCCTCGTCGAGTCTGTGTCCGGGGTCAGCGACGATATCCGCTTCGTTGCCGCAACAACGCGCTCGAAAACCGACGAAGACAAAGCATTTTGCGAACTGCACGGCCTCGAATTGCGCGACTCATTCGATACGATCATCAAAGACAGTGACATCGACGCGGTTGTGTTGGTTACCCAAAACTCCATGCATTCAGCGCAGACCATCGCGGCCGCTGCGGCGGGCAAACACGTGTTCTGCGAAAAGCCGCTGGCCTTGACCGGATCAGATGCACAGGCCGCGGTGGATGCGTGCGAAAAGGCTGGGGTAAAACTCGCCGTTGGCTACAGCCGTCGCTTCCATCCGGAAATGACCAAGTTGCGCGACACGATTAGCTCCGGCGAGCTCGGCACTATCTTGCATTGCGAGGCAACGATGACGTTTCCCAACGGTCTGTTTTTACAACCTGATGCCTGGCGTGCCAGCAAAGATGAAACCCCCTGTGGTGGCCTCACGCCAATGGGCGTCCACGCCATCGACGGTTTCATCGACCTGTGCGGCGAAATCGATGAGGTCTACGCACAGAGTTTTCGGCGCACGGTTGCCGTTGACGCCGATGACACCACATCGATCCTGTTTCGCATGAAAGAAGGTATGTCTGGCTACCTCGCAACAATGACAGCAACCGGTGGCGGGTTTAACTTTCAGGTCTATGGCTCCAAGGGGTTCGTTAAACTCGAGGGCATGACCCACATCGCCGGCGCCCCCTCGGAAGAGCGGCGCTTTCAGCTCTTTAGCGACTGTACGTTCAAGCCCGTGAAGGGGCCCGCGCAGAAATGGGAAGCCGCAAAGTATGACGTTGCGCGGGCGGCGCTCGACGCCTTTGCTGTGGCGGTCAGCGGCGGCGAACCCTATCAGATCAGCAACGCTGAACACGTACATTGCGCGGCGGTTACCGAGGCCATCGTGCGCTCCGCGAGTAGCCATCAGGTTGAAAAAGTCTAGTCAGTGAAACTTTTCGTTCTGCGTCATGGCATGACATCCAATGCGGATGTCGACGCCGACCGCGCGCTGACTGCCGGCGGAATTCGCGAGGTCGAAGATGTAATCAACCTTCGACGCAATGAGCTTGCCCAAGTTAACCGCATCTATTCGAGCCCCCTCCCGCGGGTCAGGCAGACCCTTGAGATCGCCGCCAGGATCCTCGGTAGCACAACACCGATCCAGGAAGCAGAGGATCTGCAAACCGGCTCGCGACTGCCAGAGATTATTGCGTTTTTGAGAGGCCTGGATTTCGAGGACGATGGCGACGTGCTAGTCAGCAGCCACCAATCCTGTACCAGTATTCTTGTCCTATGGATAACCGGCGAAGATATCTTGATCCCCAACGGTAGTTTACTGGCGATTGACGTTGCGAGAGCAGAACGAGCGATTGGGAAAATTCTCTGGCAGGAAAGCCGCGATGGCAGCAACGTGAAACGCAGCGCCAATGTTATCGACATGTTCTAGGTGGCAACACCAAACTGGAAGTTAACCTCAGGTGCCTCGGTCTGGGCTTAGAGCACACCGTCTCGAAGCGCGCCGGACTCATTGGCCTGCCAGATCGTACCCGAGTCGATATCCAGGCAGGTTAGCCATCCATCACTGGCATAAGGTTTGGTGTCGATGCAAATGGCGTGCTCATTACGAGCCGGCAAACCGGAACCTTGCGGTGTATGTCCACAGACCATTGTTTTACCGGACACGTGCGGGTCTGGATCGCCAAACTTTTGCCAATACAGCGCTGCATCCGGCTGCTCATCCAGTGGCATCTCGGGTCGCACGTTGGCATGCACGAAGAAGTGCGTATCGCACTCATAAAAAGGGCGCAGACAATTTTGCAGAAAATTCAGATGAGCATCAGGTATGTCGGCGAAGGACTCCCCATAAGACGCAAGCGTCGCCGCACCGCCATAGCCCAGCCAGGGACGCAACCAACTTCCCGACGCCATGGCATCAAGCAGCATGATTTCATGGTTGCCGCGCAATGCGATGTGCTCGCACTGCCCATCTAACGCCAACAGCGCATCGATCACACCCCGAGAGTCTGGTCCCCGGTCGACATAGTCGCCCAGGGTTACAACCACATCTTCGGTGGTGGGAGCGGCACGCTCAAGGAGTGCGTTCAGCGCCACCGCACAACCATGAATATCCCCAATAGCCAGCCGGCGCACCGCCCCACTCCATTCTTATGGCCACTCTTATGGCCACTCTTATGGCCGAACTACAGCACCCCGAGGCATTCGTGCCGGAGCTTGGTGCCCAATAAGCATTTTAAATGATCGAAATTTTAACATTTTTTCCAATATTGACGATATAATATTTGGCGTATATGCAGCCGCTACAAAGTGGTAAGAATGCGGCAAGGACGCTGAAAAGAACGGAGGAGAACACAGGTGACATATCGTGTAGGCACGCAGGGGATGATGCAGGTTGACTACGAGCAACGCATCAACATGGACCGTATGAGGGATCATCGGGTATCTCGTGTCAAACAATACATGGATAAGTTCGACATCGAAGTACTGTTACTCTTCGATACCTGCAACAAGCGTTATGCCACTTCAACAGCGGTGTGTTCCCCAGAGATCGACAACATGGGGCGCTACTCGATTATCCCCCGCAATGGTCCGCCACATATCTTCGGGTTCGGTTCGGAAGTAGCCGCCGAGAAACTCAACTGCCCGTGGATCGCCGACTACACCTACCCCGCTCACGGAACCATGTACGGCGCTCTACCACCGGGCTGGGGAGCAACCAACGGCTTCCTGAAAGACCTGGACATGGTGCTTTCCAACTTCGGTCTGGACAAGAGCAAGGTTCGCATAGGCGTTGACGTCATCGAGGCCCAAACCCTGCTCGCGATGCAAGGCGCAGGCTACACCGTTGCTGACGGCATGGTTGTCATGCAGCACGCCCGCGCCATCAAGAACGAAGACGAAATCGCTCTCTTAAAACACGCCTGCGCAATCGTCGATGCAGCCTTTCACCGCATCGCTCGCGAAATTCGGCCAGGTGCGAAAGAAAACGATCTGCAAGCTGTCGCTTCGCACGAGATGCACAGACTTGGCGCCCAGTGGGTTCACAACGTGCAGGTCACATCGGGCAATCGAACCTTTCCCCACCCACACCTGAGCTCAGACCGACTGTTGCAACCCGGCGACATCATCTTCATGGACGTCGTGTGTCTGTTCAATGGCTATCACACCTGCGTGTATCGCTGCTTCACCGTGGGTCCACCCACCCAAAAACAGATCGACACCCATGCCCGTTGCTACGAGATTCAGATGGGCGGCATAGACGCCGTGAAGCCAGGGGCCACCACTGCAGATGTCGTAACACGCTGGCCTGATTACCGCGAAATGGGTGCTCTCAACGAGCACGAGATCTTTGGTCTGCAATATGGCCACGGCGTTGGTGTTGGACTCTGGGAGTTTCCGATCATGTCGCGAGCCTACAGCCTCGAACACCCCGTAGAGATTGAGCCCGGTATGGTATTCGCGCTTGAAACCTACGCTGGCAATGAGGACGGTACCGACGGCGTTCGGCTTGAGGACGAAGTCGTGGTAACGGACACTGGCATCGAGATCATTACAAAATTCCCTAACGACCGAATCATCGGTTGCGGAATGGAGTACTAACCACAAGCCGAGTATCTAAAAGGCCCTAATGCGGGCCTTTTTTTATGAGCGCTCCCAAGACAGAGGCACTGAACTAGCAGCGGCACTGAACTAAAGGAAAACAATGACTTCAACCATCAAGGTAGCTGTGATCCCGGGCGACGGTATCGGCAAAGAGGTGATGCCCGAAGGACTACGGGTTCTGGAACAGGCAGGCCGCAAGCACAACATCGACTTCGTCTGGCAGGAGTTTGACTGGTCGTGCGAGTCTTATCTAAAAACCGGCCAGATGATGCCCGAAGATGGCATTGACCAGCTTCGCGCGTTCGACTCGATCTATCTGGGCGCTGCCGGGTTTCCCACGGTGCCCGACCACATTTCCCTCTGGGGGCTGCTGATTCCGATTCGACGCGAGTTCGATCAACACATCAACCTGCGCCCGGTACGCCTGTTCGACGGCGTACCCTGCCCTCTTGCAGGCCGCAAGCCCGGCGACATCGACTTCTATGTCGTTCGGGAAAATGTCGAAGGCGAGTATTCAAGCATCGGCGGCATTCAATACGAAGGCACTGAACAAGAAGTGGTGATCCAGCAGAGTGTGTTCACGCGCCGCGGTGTTGACCGCGTCCTACAATACGCCTTCGAACTTGCCAAACAGCGGGATGCCAAGCACCTAACCTCGGCGACAAAATCAAACGGCATCATTCACTCTATGCCCTATTGGGATGCTCGGGTGGCTGAGATGGCCAAGAATTTTCCGGAAATCGAAGTTGATCAGTACCATATCGATATTCTTACGGCGAACTTTGTCCGTATGCCCGACAAGTTTGACGTTGTGGTGGGTAGCAACCTGTTCGGCGACATTCTTTCAGACCTTGGGCCGGCCTGTACCGGCACCATCGCCATTGCACCCTCTGCAAACCTGAGTCCATCGAACGAACACCCCTCCATGTTCGAGCCCGTACACGGCTCAGCACCCGATATTTACGGTCAGAAGATTGCGAATCCCATTGGCACAATTTGGGCCGGCGCCATGATGCTGCAGCATCTTGGTCATCAGGACGCACACAACACCATCATGACGGCAATCGAAAACACGCTGAAAGACAATGCCAACCTGACGCCAGACATGGGTGGGAAAGCGAACACCGAAGAACTCGGCAAGGCGATAGAGAGCGCCATTGGCTAATCGCCGGGTTTCGGTCACTCGGCCGCCAAGCAACCTTCCAATGACTGGCGAATGTAGGGTGCATCCAGATTCTTGCCAATGAAAACCAGCCGGTTGATGGGCACCTCGTCACCCCACTCACCCGCCGCCTGGCTACCAAAAATCATGTGCACACCCTGAAACACAAAACGGTAGTCCTGTCCTGCGATGCCAACGACGCCTTTCATACGGTACACATCAGGGCCGTTTTCCTGCAGAAACTCTTCCAGCCAGGCATTGAGCTGCCCGCCATCAAATTTTCCAGGTAACTCTACTGACGTTGAAGATACCTTCGAGTCGTGCGAATGCTCACCATGGAAGTTGTGTTCCGAACTGGCTTTGACAATCGCGCCATCGGCATCAGTTAACGCCAGTTGCTGGCCAGCAGGTGCATGGTCCATGAATAACGCAACGCGCTCTGGCGCGGCGAGAGGCAGCACAAACTCACCGGCCCCCTCGCCTGCGAACATTAACTCGTAATGCTGATTGCTGTCAGCCAACTCGGCACCGTCTGACAACGGCCGAGCCGCGGCTGAAAACTCCACAAAGACAGTCTCTGCCAGTGCCGTCAGACTATCTTCGGCGTGTTCGTCGACAGTAACCCTGACAACAGACATTCCTGCATCACCCTCTGCATCGGAGCCATGGTCGTGGTCGTGGTCGTGGTCGTGGTCGTGGTCGTGGTCGTGATGATGACCAGCCACGAGGCGCAAACCATAACTCCCCGCCTGCAGAGCCCAGATGGCACCACGCTCAAAGGGATACTCCGGCTCCAGAAAGTTAGGCTTCAGGTCAACCGCGCGTTGCACATTGAAGCCACCGATATCAAGCAATTCCGCGACGGGCGCATCAGCCATCGTCGCTTCATAAAACCCGGCCATGGAATTCATGCTGCGCAGACGCTGCCGAACTACCTGCGTTTCTTCCGCACTAATCAAATCGATCTTGTTGATGATGATTCGATCGGCAAACGCGACCTGCGCCAGGACCTCATCGGTCTCATCATCCAGGTGCTGGCCCACATGTTTGCCATCAACCAGCGTGACAATACCGTCGAGCTGATAAAAATCCTGAATATCTTCTTGTACCAAAAAAGTCTGAGCGACCGGGCCAGGGTCGGCCATGCCCGTGGTTTCCAGAATTACCCGATCAAACTGCTCGAGGCGGCTCGCCAGCTCGCCAAGAATTCGAATTAGATCACCACGAACGTTGCAACAGATGCAACCGTTGTTCATTTCGAAAACTTCTTCGTCAGCATTAATAACCAGATCTTGATCAATGCCAATTTCGCCGAACTCATTCTCGATGACGGCAATGCGCATGCCGTGATCTTCCGACAAAATGCGATTGAGTAGAGTGGTTTTTCCGCTACCGAGAAAGCCGGTAAGCACCGTTACAGGGATCTTTCGTATCATCGCCTAATTGTATAATAACCCGCCCCAAAATGATCGATGATTAGCGGCGACAGTAAAATTGCATTGCTATTCGCCCAACCCCCTTTATCATTGTTTATTATACGTTTCTCTCGCGTCACGCTCTGGAGCTAAACTGAAATTCCTGTCTTTCGAATCGGGTGGATATCAACGCTTGGGTTGGCTGCTCGACGACCAACAAACCGTGCTGTCGGTAGACAGAGAAAAAAAGGACATGCCGCAGACTGTGATGGACGTTATTCGGCGCGGACCCTATGCACGCCACCAGGTAAAAAGCGCCGAGGACACGCTTGAACGCTTCGCTCTAGACGACATTCAACTGTTACCTCCCATCATCCCCTGGGCCACCTTCTGCGTAACTGCAAACTCATCTGACGTCGCGCAGGCCAAACGGCTGCAAGAAGATGAATTTCCAACCGTATCGATACGCACGCCTCGTAACCACGTCGCACACGGCGAGGTCATCGATATCCCACTGCGTAGCAAGACGCTTGAGTGCGAAGGAAAGTTAGCCGTGATCCTCGGTCGAGGCGGACGCTACATCACCGAAGAGCACGCGCCACGGCATGTATTCGGCTATGCGCTCTTCAACGACAGTTCCGTTAAGGGCTACGACGATCATTCATCCCAGTTCGGGCTCGCAAAAATGTTTGATCTCTCAGCCGCATTCGGACCTGCGATAGTCACCGAAGATGAGGTGGGCGATCCCTATCAGAAGAGCATCGACACAAGAATCAATGGCGAGCTTACCCAGTCAACCCCGCTCACCAACATGCGTCACAGCATCGCACAAACCATTGCCTACATTTCTTCGGCCGTCACCATGTTTCCTGGCGACATGATTGTCATGGGTATTCCAACGCAAGATTGCAGCAAGCCAGAACGCTTTATGCAGATCGATGATCAAATGGACGTGACAATTGAAGGCGTGGGTACCTTATCAAACCCAATCAAGGCGGAGCCAACGCACCCGCGTACTGTCGGGTGCTGTTGAGATCAAACAAAAACAAGACTCAAGTGCGGGAACGCGATAAGTATGATCAATACCAACAGCATCAACACTGCAAACGGAAAGGCACCGGCAAATATATCGAACAAGGAAATTCGATCGTCATCCAGCGTCGACTTGATCACGTAACAAGAAATTCCAAGTGGCGGGGTCAAAAGACCAATCTCCGCCCCGACGATAGTCACGATACCAAACCAGATAAGATCGACGCCGTAAGGAGCAACGATCGGCAGGAACAGCGGCACCATAATCAGTATGATCGACGTGGTGTCGAGAATGGTGCCCAATACAATTAGCGCGGCGACATAAATAGCCAACACGCCATACAGGCCAATGTCGGCGTTGGTAATCACCTCACCAAGCTCGTTTGGCAAGCCCGATATACCAAGCATGCGACTGTACATAGTCGCGGCAACAATAAGCAGCAATATCGACGCTACTATATGCCCTGCTTCAACAAGAACATTCCACAACACAGTTCGATCAAGCGTACGTTTTGCGACTGCAATCAGTAGCGCACCCAGCGCGCCAACGGCCCCAGCTTCTGTTGGCGTAAACACGCCACCATAGATGCCACCAAGAACCAACAACACCAGAATCGCAATGGGCGCAATTTTGCCCAGCAACTCCTTGCTACTAAAAGTCTCCAGCGCCTGCGCCGCCTTATGTTTTTCTTCCTGGCCGCCGACGTAGTCCTTGAAAAAAGTAGCCATAACTACAATCGCAATGATGTAGACCAGCGCCAATAAAATACCCGGCACGATGCCCGCCTTGAACATCGCAGCCACAGACTGTTCGGTAATGATCGCGTAGACAATGAGCATCACGCTCGGAGGAATAAGCATGCCCAGTACAGAGCTGCCAGCAACCACGCCAACAGCAAATCGCGCACTGTAGCCGAACCGCATCATTTCCGGCACCGCTATGCGGGTGAAAACCGATGCTGAAGCAATACTCACTCCGGTAATGGCTGCAAAGGCCGTATTAGCTGCAACGGTTGCGACTCCCAATCCGCCACGAACTCGCCGCAGCAACTGATTGGCAACCTGATAAATATCACGCCCCATGCCGGCGTGACTCACAACTAACCCCATCACAACAAACAAGGGTATGACGCCAAACACATAGTCTTCGAGACTGTTAGAAGCGGCAAGCGTAACCAGATAGGTGGGTGCTTCGAGCGTGCCTCGTAAGTACCAGACTGAAACGAACGAAACGAGCCCAAGTGCGACGGGCACGTACATGCCTGCGTAAATCAGTAAAAGGATCGCTATGATCGATATTAACCCAACTTCGACCCCGGTCACTTCAGGTCTCCGCTGGTGCTGCGCAAAGCCTGAACGTGACGCCAAAGCAGACCAACAAACACAAACACAACGGTGATTGCACCAACCACCAGAATCAGTCGCACCGGCCACACTGGAACCGTAAAGATGCCCTGGTTACCGGCGTAATAGTTACGTTCCCAGGCATCAATGAGGCGCGGAATTGAGCCAACGACTATGGTTACAAAAAAGGCGATGCCGCAAAGCTCAAAGAAAATACCCAGTACGCGGCCTAACGCTGGTTTTTTCTCGTGCAGTCGATTGTAAAGGCTGTCAGACCGGGTTAACCGGCCACTGCGCACGGCGTCGCCGAGTTGCAGAAACACAATGGCGACAATTGATAACTCAACCAGTTCGGCAACGCCATCAATGGGGTGATTAAAAAGAAAGCGCGAGAACACATCGGCATTAATCATGAGGATTAGTGCAAAGATCAGTACTCCACCGGCGCTATTAAGCACCGACACCCAGGTAGAAAAAATTCGGCTGATTACTCCGCCCTGTTCATCCATAACCGATCAGCTACTCCCGATCCCAATGGCGCATAATCGGCTGCTTGTTGGCGCGCATGATGTCCATGTAGTCACGAAGAATAGCGTGCCCAGGTAGGCCACGCGATTCCATATCGTCGGCCCACTCCTTGGCAATGTTGGGTAACGCCATCGCCCATGCGCGCCGCTGTTCATCATCGAGGGTGATGATGGTGCCACCGAATTCCTTGAACTGCGTGATGCTGCGCTCTGCACGGCGATCGGTTTCACGGGCAAGTTCGTCGCGATAATCTGCTGCGGTTTGCATGAGGACGTTTTGCACTTCTTCAGGCAGTCGGCCCCAGGTCCGTTCATTTATAACGATCGTCTTGGTAGGGACCGCACCCAGGCGAACGTCCACCATGTAGGGCGCAACCTCATACAGACGATAGGCAATACCGCCTTCTGCCCAGCCGATGAGGCCGTCTATAAGCCCGGTCGCGAGGTTGTTGTACCAGTCGCTCAGGCCGCTGCTTACGGCAACCGCATCGAGTCCGGTGAGCAGTCGCAGATTGAGCCCCACCCCGCCTATTTTGCGGCCTGCAAAATCTTCAAGTGAAGTAATAGGGAAATTGGTAAGTACCTGGTAGGTATCGATGGATCCTGCCGTGGTGAGGAATCGCAGCCCATAAGTCTGCCACTGGTCCTTAAGAATCGGATACTTCTCGACCAGCCCGGACATAGTCCGAGCCGTCAGGCCGAGATCAGATGTCACCAATGGCGTTACATAGGGCAGGTTATGGAATGGCACCTTGTCGGGGTGATAGGGCGTGGTGATGATGCCGATATCCGCCAGATCGTACTGCAACGAATCGAGCACGCCCCGGGTTTTTGCAATGGTGCCGCCAAACGCCTTGTTCCAGCGAATCTTATAGTTGCCTGTCGCCGCCAACCGACGATCTACCTCGGGGATGAAGTATTCGACGAACACATGGGTCCAGAGCGCCGTAGTGGCGTAAGAATCAACCGCAATAAGCGGGATGATCTCCGGATTGGGTTTGTTCTGACCGGCCGCCGGCGAGCTAAAGCCACCCAGCGACAAACCAAGCATGCAAAGACCAGCGGCCGCTGCGAATTTGTTGAAACGATTCAGCATCAATTCCTATACCATTCCAGCTCTTCGCGATACTAGCCGGGGTCTTATGCGCCAGTATATAATATCGACGAAAATGCGTAATTTGCAAACAAATCGAGATTTTCATTTCTGAGGCAAAATGGCTAAACGTATCGCAGTCAAATCCACTCGCGCAGCAAAGACAGCAAAGGCAGCAAAGGCAACAAAGAACGGCGCCTCTGCTACTCAGGCTTCTTCTATTACTCAGGCTTCTTCTGTTTTTGACCGACTGCAGGCGGATATTCTCACAGGCGCCCTGCCCCCTGGAGCAAAGCTCCGCCTAAAAGAACTGATAGAGCGCTACGAAACCGGCAATAGCCCCTTGCGCGAAGCGCTCAACCGATTGTCCGCCGCCGGTATGGTCATCCGCCAAGAAAATCGCGGCTTCATGGTGCCGCCCGCCAGTGCAGAAGATCTCGTAGAGCTGACGCGTACCCGTAGCTGGCTTGAGGAAATCGCATTACGCGAGTCCATCAAACACGGCGATGGCGAGTGGGAAGAGCGCATTGTTGT
Source organism: uncultured Pseudomonadales bacterium (assembly GCA_964611345.1). Taxonomy (GTDB): domain Bacteria; phylum Pseudomonadota; class Gammaproteobacteria; order Pseudomonadales; family Azotimanducaceae; genus JALZVT01. The sequence continues at coordinate 15,455 of CAZSYU010000040.1, read as the reverse complement.
GGCCTACCACTGGCTCGCACGATCTGCGCGAACCACGGACGAAAAAGGGGACAGCCTGTCGCCGGAATGGGAAGCTCACCATCAACAATTTCATGCCGCGCTGATCTCCGCCTGTCGATCAACAATACTGATGGAGTTCTGTGAAGAACTTGCGCAACGGTCATTTCGGTACCGCAGCCTGGCAGAGGTTGTCGAATATCGTGACCGGCATGAGCTCGACGAACATCGCGCACTCCACGATGCAACCATTGCCCGCGACGCCGATACCGCCGTTAAGCTTCTGCGACAGCACTACGAAGTGACCTCTAACATTCTCCTGGAGAGTGGCCGCTTCGACTAGAGCAACCCGCTCACACACCAAGGTACATAGCTAGGAACATTATGAAAGTAGGATTCATTGGTCTGGGTCGCATGGGTCAGGGCATGGCAGGACGAATCCTGTCCGCCGGTCATGATCTCATGGTCACCGATCCCATGCCCGAGCAGCTGACAAAACTGGTCGAGGCAGGCGCCGTCGCGGCGCCATCACCGGCCGCCGTCTGTCAGGATCGCGACGTCGTGATCTCTATGCTGCCAAGCGACAAGATTTTAGAGATTGTCCTACGCTCAGACGATGGTCTCATCGGCAATATGCCCACATCATGTATTCATATGGCCAGCGGCACCCATGGGGTCGCTGCCATCAACGCCGCCAAAGATGCGCACGGCGAGGCGTCACAGACCTTTATGGCCTGTCCCGTACTGGGGCGGCCCGATCTCGCTGCAGACGGTTTGTTAAAGCTGGTGCCAGCAGGGCCACAGGCAGCGGTGGAGCGCGTCCGCCCGTTGCTTGAAGTGATCGGGCAACAGACCTTTGCGGCCGGGGATAGCCCGCAGGCCGCTGCCGCGGTGAAAATCGCCAATAATTTCATGCTGGGTTGCGCCATAGAAAACATGGGGGAGGCCTTGTCGCTGGTCGAAAAACTCGGTGTTGAACCAGAGCTGTTCTTGCAAGTCATGACTCAGGGCCTGTTCGCCGCGCCTGCCTACGACATTTACGGTCGCTTCATCGTCGATCAGAGCTGGGACTCACATGGAGCAACCGCAGTGATTGGGCTGAAAGACGCCGATCTTGCCCTTGAAGCCGCACAATCGGTGGATGTGCCTCTTCCTAGCCTTGAAGCCTGGCGCAGCTATCTGCAAAGTGCCATAGACAGGGGTGAGGGACATCTAGACTGGGCAGTCATGGCAAAGGAGCAAGCCCGCGCCAGCGGTTTAGAGAAGTAACAGGAGAACAAGACAGTGCCAATCATCGAGGCAGGTAACGCTGAGCTTACGAAACTCACAGGGCTGCATCTGTGGCACGGCGGCTTGTCAAACTGCTCGCAACGCTGCCGCATTGTAATGAGCAAGCTGGGGCTCAACTACGAGAGTAATCTGGTCAATCTGCAGGCGGCCGAACACGCCACCAAAGAGTTTCACGAACTCAATCCCAGCGGTGTCATTCCCGTACTGGTTCACGACGGTACGGTCATCACAAATTCCGTCGATATCATTGCCTACCTTGAACAGCACTTTGGTGATGGCTCACTGAGGCCCGCGCACCTCGAAGACGAAATCAGCAAACTGCTGGACCGCTGCGACAAATCGCAGCTAGCACTCAAATACTGCACCTTCGAGTTCCTGTTCCAGCACGGCCCCCGACCCAGCGAAGAAACCTTCCAGCAACTCATGGACGGTCTCGAGAGCGAGTGGCTACGAGACTTTCATGAAGAATATCGCGCCGGGTTCTCCCGCGAGCGTATCCACACCATGGTCGGTCTCGCCCATGAAGACTTCGCGTACATAGAGGCTATTCTGGCAGACGGGCGGCCCTACCTTGCCGGTGACGTTTTCACGCTGGCCGACATTGCCTGGATGCCCAACTTTCATCGCTTCGATCTCTTGCGCTGGCCCCTTGAGAACTACCCAACAGCCAACGCCTGGTTCGAGCGAGTCTCGCAGCTCGACTGTTATAAAGAGGCGCTAAAAGACTGGGAACCCCAGCCCCTGTTTGATATGGCGTTTCCCGTGCTGGAGCAACGGCGCGCCAACAACGACGGCATCGATAGTTACGGCCCGCTCAAAGCATCTCGCTAAAGCCTACACAGGGACAATAAATGAAATTTTTAAAGCCGCTGCTCATTCTGAGCTATTGCGTCGCCCAGTCGGCGTGCGCTGTTGCAGCCAATACAGCCGAGACCACCAGCACAGCAGAGACAAAACCTGCAACCACGGCGGAAAACTGCCTTGAAGTCGTTCTAACCGGCACCCAGGGCGGACCGCCAGCGGTTAATGGCCTTGCCGGACCTGGCACACTGGTTCGTTATGGCAGCGTTGAAAATCAGTGCAGCGACGTACTGTTGCAGTTCGACACCGGGCGCGGCACCACCGAACGCTTGTCCCAACTTGGCTTGTCGCCCAACAAACTTGATGCCGTCTTCCTCACCCACATGCACTCTGACCATACCGAAGGGTTGATCGGTCTGATGCAACTGCGCTGGCACTTCCTCGGCGGACCACTGGACATTGTCTGCTCCGCCGACGCGGCGGCCGCCAACCATACCCTGAGTTGTGCCTCCTTCCTGGCCAGCATTGGTGACGCTTTTGTTAAGTCTGGCGAAATCGCGCAGCGCCACGCAGAAAACTCCAAGCGCAATCCTGAAGGACCTGCAGCGATTGTACGACACCTATCGGTCCCACTGAATCTAGCCACCGCAACCCGAGTGTGGTCTTCCGGGGCAATCACAGTGAGCGCAATTTCCACCACCCACATCCCCGGTTCGCTGGCTTATCGGGTAGACACGCCAGCCGGCAGCGTGGTGATAGGCGGTGATGCGGGCAACGCCAAACGCAAACCGCCCAGGGACCACTCAACCTCAGATCGAGTCGCGGTTCTGGCCAAAAACGCCGATATTCTGGTCCATTCGGCCATTCACCCCGTATTCGGACCCGACGGCGGCAGCAAGTTCCCCGCCCCCATCTACTACCGCCAGAGTAACGCGCAGGACCTCGGTCTGCTGGCCCAACGCGCCGGGGTGAAACAACTGGTTCTTACCCACTTGATACCGGCTCTGGATGCCCCGCGGCATGGACCCTTTGCGGTCCCCGGAGGACCTCTTGCTATCGAGGATTTCGAAGCCGCGGTGAGAGACTCAGAGTTTCAGGGCCGGATCCATGTAGGCACGGATTTGATGTCAATCATGTCTGACCAGCCCAGGCCCAGGTAGAAACAACGACACAATGGTCCAACAGGCGTTAATAACGATAAAGAACAATTTGCCTATGAATTGACGATTATCTATATTCGCCTTTATAGCTCTCACAATAACTAAATATCGGAGCTTTGCCTTAACCAGGGGATATATATATGAGCTTTTCTTTTTCCAGAGACCTGGGTTCCAAGGGTGCCGGATGGCTCCGCCTTGTGCCTATCACCGCTGTTGCTTCACTCGCGCTACCGACTCTTGGGCCTGGTACGGCCATCGCCCAGGAGTCTGAGGCCGTTATCGAAGAAATTGTTGTTACCTCTCGTCGCTACGAAGAGAGCATCAACGACGCGCCAGTATCCGTAGCCGTTATGTCCGAAGATTTTCTGGACGAGCGACGCATCGATCGGGTAGATGACATCTTCAACTACACCCCCGGTGCAACCTACGAATCCTTCAGCAAACTGCAGCCCACCGCGTCAATTCGCGGGCTGGTCGCACCAACTCCCGGTAACGCCTCCAGTGAGTCGTCCATTCAGATGGTGGTCGATAGCGTGGTGATCAGTAAAGACTTCATGAAGGGCGCGGCTCTATTCGATCTGGCGCGGGTTGAGGTATTGCGGGGACCACAGGGCACAGCGTTCGGTCGCAACGCGTCCGCAGGACTGCTGCACTTTGTCACCAATCGCCCAGACACCACGGAAGCAGCGGGTGGTATCACCGCAACGCTCGGTAATCGAGAGCGCTTCGAAGTGGATGGTTTCTATAACCAGCCACTTGGCGACCGTGCCGCTCTGCGCTTCTCGTTCCGCCACGAACAGGAAGATGGGCAAACCGAGGGCTTTGTCATCGACGATCTCACCGGCGAAATCGACAACATCGGCGGCATAGATGGCGAAGAGGCCACAGCGTTCCGGCTGCAATTGGCGCTCGAGCCTACGGATAACTTCAGCGCCAACTTCAAGGTTGAATACAGCGAAGACCGGGATGAATCACCCATTCGAGAGCTGTGTAACCCTGGTCCGGGTATCAACAACTTCAATACCCTGACCACACCAAACGGCGTAGAGTCGATAACTGATGCCTGCGACTCGCCGTTCCGGGCCTTCATCTCAGAGGCTGATGATCCTGACTTTGAGGGGGCTCTCGACCCGGCAGATTTCGAATTGAATCGCGACATCTTCACCATCAGCGCCGAGCTGTCATGGGCCTTCGACAACGGCCTGAATCTCACGTCGATCACGGGCTTCATGGACGGCGAAACCGACAATCTCTCGGATGTCCTGGGTACCGCGGCGGATATCAACTGGCAGGGGGTCAGCAACGATGGCGACTCGTTCAGCACGGAGTTGCGTATCGATAACGTGGGCACCTCATCCAGATTCCAGTGGCTCGCTGGTTTTTATTACCTCACCGACGAGGAAACCCGGGTTGAAACACTGAACTTCCAGCAACGTGATCAGCGCGGCGGTGTCTTTATTCCCACCGTTCGGGAGACCGGCGGTACCGGCGAAACCGACAGCTGGTCTGTGTTTGCTGAAGTCAGCTTCGACCTTTCCGACCGAGCAACACTGACCTACGGTGGCCGGTACGTAAATGACGACAAAGACTATGTCACTCGCGCAAGCGGTTTTGGCTTCAGTGGTCAGCTTGCCGGCCTGCCCGGCGTTGGCGGTAACGTATTGGATGCCGCAGGCAACCTGGTGCCAGCGGCGTGCCAGCCCTTCTCGCCACCGCCTAACCCTGCTCTGCATGTTTGCCCACAACTCTCGATCGGAGAATTCGAGCAAAGCGAATCCTGGGATGATTACATCAGCAAAGTGTCTCTCGACTATGTTCTCTCCGACACCATCAATGCTTACATCCTCTACTCAGAAGGCTTCAAGAGTGGCGCGTTTCAGCCTGACGCACTGAACGTTGGACAGGCGTCGATTATTACCCAACCCGAAGAATCCACTAACTGGGAAATTGGTATCAAGGGTCAGAGCAGCCGCTATCGCTACGCCGTATCGCTCTTCAATATCAAACTCGATGACGTTCAAGCCGTAAACCAGGTGGATCTGGGCAACGGTGCTTTTGCCGGTCTGATTAGCAATATCGGTAACGTCGAAACACAAGGAATAGAAGTAGAGGGCGCAATCGCGATAACACCCGCCCTCACCATCAGTGGCGGTTTTGCGTTACTTGATTCAGAGATCGGTGGCGACACCCCCGACCCGGAGGGTCTGATCGATCCAAATACCGGAATGCCCTTCATTCTTGATGGCGAACGCCCTGGAGGCGCGCCAGACTGGACCTTCAATCTTGCCATCGACTATCTCCACGTTTTGGCGGGTGGCTCAAGCCTCGCGTTCCGAGCTGACGTTCGAGGCCGCGACGACGTATTCTTCCAGAACCGCCGTCGCTTCAGCACGGTTGACGGTTCTGCATCAGATGCGCTGTTACGCCCGACTATCATCGACGTTGGCGCTCAGGTGGGCTGGACCAGCCCGGATGAATCCATCAACGTTACGCTCTGGGGCAAAAACCTTGCCGAGGACGTCGACACAACTAACTTCAGCCCATTTGTCGGCGCCGGAATCAACGATTTTGCCATCGGCTTCCGCAATCGCCGGGAATACGGTCTGACGGCGTCATACGGGTTCTAAGCTAGCGCTTAACCAGACTCTAGCCGAAGAACAAGCCGGTCCCTTGGGGCCGGCTTTTTTATTTTCTATCCGTGCTTGCCATGCTCGATCGATGCCATCACTGCATCGCAGAATTCAGTTGTTGATGCCGTGCCCCCTTGATCGGGAGTCAGTGCCTTGCCCTCGGCGTAAACCTGCTTAATAGCCGCCTCAAGCACTGCTGCTTCCTTTGCGTGACCAACGTAGTCGAGCAGCATGGCACCCGACAGCAAAGTGGCTGATGGATTGATGATGTTCTTGCCGGCAATATCAGGCGCGCTGCCATGGGCTGATTCAAAGTACGCGTAGTCTTTGCCGTAACAGCCGCTGGGAGCCAATCCGAGGCCACCCACCAGTCCCGCCGCGCCATCCGAGAAAAGATCGCCATACAGATTGGGCATCACCACCACATCAAACGCCCGTGGGTCCATGACCATCCGACACAGAAACGCATCCGCCAGACACACTTCAAATTCAACGTCCGGGTAATCCGGCGCGATATCAATTGCAACGCGTCGAAAGAAACCATCAGTCTTTGGCAGAATGTTGTACTTGGCAGTAACGGTGAGCTTGCCAGGACGCCCGAGTTTCTCGGCGCGCCGTTGGGCAAGCTCGAACGAATAGCGCACCACTCGATCTGTGCCCTCACGAGTGATGGCCTTTAGTGCGTACTTGCCTTCGCCCATGTCGTTAACCGACTCGTTGGCGTAGCGGCGATGAAAGTTCATGCCGCCAAGCTCTTCCAGATCACCCTCAACACCCATGTAAAGGTCTTCGAGATTCTCCCGCACCACTACAAAATCGATGTCGTTGGGGTCCGCCAGTGGTGTTACAGCACCTGGGTAGTAGAGCGCCGGTCGCACGTTGGCATAGGTGCCTTTACCCCAGCGAAGATAGAACAAGGCAGCGGATGATGCACCGTTGGTGGAACCAAAGTAGGTTGCAGCGGCTGAGTCGATCAACGCTTTAGCTTCTGCTGGGAACGGATTGCCAAACTGTTCAACGGCTGCGTCACCAACAATCGGATACAGCCACTCGATCTCAGGAACCAGCGCAGACAGAATATCTACGCTTGGGGTCATGGCCTCTGGAGCTGCGTCTTCGCCAGGAATCACCGCTATTTTCATACTGGGCTCTTATTGTGACTGGTGGGGAAAGGTCATCCTAAAGGATACACAGTCACAAAAACGTTGGTCCACAGTATTTCGAGGCTACGTTTGGGGATAACGGGTTCGCGTCCTTTCCAGACGCGAACCCGCCCAATTACTGAGGAGTTACTGAGGAGTCGTGCGCACGGTAAAGCCTGAGCTTCGTCCTGTGCTCACCGTCCAGTTGTCAAACTGCACGTTACTGACAGCTCCACCGCGCACCGCGCCAACGTGGGTCATATCATAGCCACCAGTGTCGCTGGCAACATCCTGATTGAAACCCCCAAGGCCATCATCAGCAATGATGAATGGTGAGTTGGTGTCGCCCGTGTCGACTACGCCATCGCGGTTGGTGTCACCGTCGAGAAAGCCATTAAGGAACGTCGAGTCGCCTACCAGTCCGTTACCCACTCCGCGAATGTTGTTGAGGTACCAGCCCGCTGTAAAGTTGGCAGCACGCTCAGCTATCTCGCCTGTAAAGTTGATACCTCCAGACTCAGGAGTGAATGGCGTGTTAGAGAAACCCAGCTCACCACCAGCGCCGTTGTAGTACACCAAACCGTCACCGTTGGAGTTGTTACCTGCAACAGTTCCTGCAGGAAATCCTGCAGATCCGGCTCTCACGATGCCAAATGTAGGATTTGCGCCAGCTTCGTGAGCACAGTGCACGCCATCGAGATAGGTAGGTCCCGGTATGGCGGTATCGATACCCGATAGATCAGCCGCGGTATCGGCTTCGTAGCAGCCGTTACGGAAGTTGGCGATGAGCACATTAGCCATACGAATTTGATCGGTGTTGTCTGCAAACAGAATACCGAACTCGTTGTCGTCTGCTTCGCCGGCAAGGCTCGCATTGTCACGCCCAACAAGCGTCGCGTTAACGATGCGCGGATTAGAATTACCCTGGGTTGTTTCACTGGCGTAAATGCCAGAGCGTCCAGAGGTGCCATCTTCATCACGGTTGTGAATGACCATCAGATCTTTAATGAGGCCGCTGAAATTTCGATACCAAACACCATCACGACCGGCACCCGTGGAAAGAATCCACGCCATTCTCGGATCGCCGTTGAGAATGTGCAGACCGTCTCGAGCAGAGTTATGCGACTGGACGAAAGTCAGACGCGTCGACCTGTCAACACCATTGAGCACGATGTTGTCCGCATAGGAGGCCGTTAAACCATCGATCTCCACGGCTACCTCGGCGCCGCCCTCAGAGACCACCAGGTAGTCGAGTAAGCTTGTACCTTGAGTACCGGTCAGCGTTGGCAGGCCGTTGAAGCCGCGAACAAAAAGGCCGCCCCATTCACCCGAGCCAGTAACATCGCTGTCATCAGAAGACATTCTTACCGGACGAGACGCTGTACCCAGGGTATTCAGCGTGGAACCCGGCCATACCAGGAGATAGTCAATAGCATCAATTACATCACCGGTCACCCGAGTACCTGAATCAATGGTAAGTGTCGCGATGTTAACGCTGTCACCTACCTGTAGGCGTCCTTCAAGTTGCCAGTCAATATTGCTGGTTAGCGTGGCGTCAGAGCTGACTGTACCGCTAATCTCGCAGACGTTACGGCCACCGATTCGTTCGAGTGCAACCGTTGAAGCACCACCCACACTTGCCGGGCATTCTGACAGACCGATCAGGCCGTCATTTTGTGCGACCACAAAGCCGCCATCAGTTTCAGTCGCCACGGTCCAACCGTCAAATTGATCGTTAGTGATCGCACCGCCGCGTACCGCACCGATGTGCGTCAAATCGTAGCCACCGGTATCACTGGCGACATCCCGGTTGAAACCATCAGGACCGTCGTCACCGATGATGAAAGGTGAAGACGTATCGTCTGCGTCAATTACCCGGTCGTTGTTGGTGTCACCGTCAAGAAACGCATTCAGCGCAGTCGAATCGCTCACCAAGCCGTTGCTAATGCCACCGATGTTATTCAGGTACCAGCTCGCCGTGAAATTGTCGCTACGATCGGCGATCTCGCCGGTGAAGGTAATAGCATTGGCCGCGCCGTTGTAATAAACGAGACCCTGGCCATTCACACTATTGGGGGGTGCCAATGTCTCAGCGGGCAAGCCAACAGAGCCATCGCGCACTGCTGCGAAACCCGTTGGGTTAGGACCCGCCTCATTTGCGCAGTGAACGCCGTCCAGATAGGTTGGGCCCGGCACGTCGCGATCAACGCCAGAAAGGTCGGCACCGGTATCTGCTTCGATACAGCCATTACGGAAGTTCGCGATCAATACGTTAGCCATACGAACTTGGTCGGTGTTATCGGCAAAAAGAATACCGTACTCGTTTGCATCATCTGCACCTGCTTCACTGGTGGAGTCGCGCCCAACAAGGGTCGCGTTAACAATGCGGGGGTTAGAGTTACCGTCGAGGGTTTCACTCGCGTAGATCCCAGAGCGACCAACGCTGCCGTCAGCATCAGGATCGTGAATAACCATCAGATCTTTGATCAACCCAGTGAAGTCTCGATACCACACACCATCGCGCTGCGCACCCGTGGACAAAATCCAGGCCATTCGCGGATCACCATTGAGAATGTGTAAACCATCGCGAGCCGAGTTATGCGATTGCACAAAGGTAAGCGTGGTTTGAGCATCTACCCCGTTAAGTACAATGTTGTCGGCGTAGCTAACATCAACGCCATCTATGCTGACGTCTACCGCGGCACCCGCTTCTGCAACCACCACATAGTCCAGTCGATTAGCGCCCTGGACACCAGTTAACGTGGGCAGTCCATTGAACCCACGCAAGAATACTCCGCCCCATTCTGCTCGGCCGTCAACGTCGGCGTCGTCAGATAGAAAACGTACGGGATCGGTAGCGGTGCCATTGGCCTGCAATGCTGAACCCGGCCATACCAGCAGGTGATCTGTTTCACCTTCCGCATCACCAAATATGTCGGTGCCAGCCTGTACAGAAAGTACTGCGGCATTGTCGTTGTTGCCTACCTGCAGTCTACCTTCGAGAAACCAGGTTTGATCTGAGGTCAGTTCAGCGTCTTCTGTGAGAACGCCGCTGATCTGGCACTCGTTGGCCGCGAGTTCCTGAACGGTAAGCGAGCCCATCTCCGGACAGGTAGAGACGGCTTCTGCTGCAGGAGCTGGCGACGCGTCATCAGCGACGTCGTTAGTGCTGTTGTTACCGCCGCCGCCGCAACCGGCAAGCAGTAGTAGTCCAAGTGCGGCGCTGCAAGACGCCCTAGTGGCTCGAAAGCTCATTTGATTCTCCGAAGTAGTTAGTTCGAGTGATGTGCGACGCGTATGAGCCGGCGGCTACGCAAACGGGTTCATTTTCGAACTGATATTTTCGGAGAATTTATTCGTCTGTAACTTTAGCGTATGCGCCAGGTTAATTGCCCGACAACGCGGGGGTCGGACAAAGCAGCCGCACCAAAGCTTTCACTATCACCTTCACTATTCGCACGATAAGAAACGTCCAGCACCGCTCGTCGCCAGCGAACTCCGCCACCCACCCTGGCAAAACGATAGTCGGTAAAACGCGATGACGTAAGCGTCACAGCGCCTATTGATGCGTACGCAAAAAATCGTTCACCGAGATCGCGCCGGTAACCAAGTTCGGTGATCCACGCCTGGGTTTTGTGTTCGTAGTAGTTTGGTGAGTAGTCGAGGCTAACCGTCCAGCCTTTGATGTGGTCCAGAGCAACGCTGAACTCGGTGGAATCCCATTCCCTGCCGGAACCTGGAAATTCACGATGACTAACGATGCCGGACAGATACCAGTCATCTGTCAGAGGGGCGCCGGTTCCTGCATAGAACAAGAAAGACCGATGGCGCTGCGCCGGACCATCCACCTCTGCTTGATGCGCTTCAATACCGGCAAATACTCGATCAGAAATTTCCCAATCGAGCGCAAACCCAATGGCAGGATTACCACCAGTTTCGGTTGTACCGTGGTACCACCAGTCGGAAGACGCCAGCGCAACAATCTCTAGATCATCTGCGACGACACACGGTGGTGCGATAAGCAGGGCCAACAAAACACTCGACTTGATAGTGGGCTGTACCGCAGTTTTCAGGTGCCTGATCGCATTCGTCCAGCGAAAATCCGTAGCGTTGGTCAGAGAACTGTGTCGGTACATCCCCTAGAGGATAACAAATGTCAGTAGTAAATAACGGCTGGTTGGTTTTACTCTGCTCCGAGCCAGGACCTTAGCTGCCCGACAATCTCATCGCGCGAGGCGTCGGGTTTACCTTCGATCAGCCGCGCCGCCAGAGCACTAATATGTGGTGCTGCAATGGAGTGTCCTGAAACCAGATCGTAACCTGCCATCGGCGCAAGTGACATCGCATGGCGTGGTGCGTTAAGAATGTTGACTGATCGCTCCTGTGGTGACGAGTTTACATTCGCAGCCCCGTACGCATAGACCACTCCAGCGCGCGCAGCCGGAAAACGCTCTGTCTGAGGTCGCTCGTCGTCATAGGCAGCGATGACGATCGTGCCAGAATCAAGCAGTACACCCAGCAACTCCTCCAACACACGGTCGTAGCGGCCGGTGAGGCTCAGATTTAGAACTGCGGGTTCCAGGTCAATGGCCGCATCTAACGCCAATGCCAGAGTCAACGTATTGCAATGTCCAACCAGCTTGCCTTGCAGCTGCCAACAGGCACGCAAGACCTGCACATCAGCCTCTCGGGCAAACCCGGTAACGCCCTGGGGCGTACTTGCACTGGCGGCGATTAGACCCACAACGGCGGTGCCATGTTCTTCTTCGGTGGGTCGCCCCCGAGATCCCGCAAAATTCGTTTGGCGAATAGAACTGCCGGAAAGATCGGGATGAGACTGATCTATCGCGGTATCCACCACTGCAATTGTCACCCCTGCTCCCTGCCCATCCAGAGTAGAGAACCAATGCCGGATATTGGGCTTGGGAACGTTGACAGGCGCAGCTGTCGTAGATTGAGTCGCAAACTCATTGAAGGGTTGTACCCAGCGCACGCGCGCATCTTGCTGCAACGCCTGTAAGGCCTGTGGCGAAGGTGCCTCTACCACCAGACAGTGCACAGCAAGGTTGCGCAATGGCCATTGCGACACCAGTGTCAGGCCATGATCCACCGCAAGTTTATCGGCAGCCCGTTTTAGCGTTGGGTCGTCGTGATAAGCCAGATTGGCCGAGTATCCAGGAGAGCCAATACCGCGCCTGCGCCGTTCGCTGCGCGGATCATCAATAACCACCATGATCGCGCCTTCGGGCGCCTCAAGGCTAGTGAGAGCTGCTGGCACAACGGACGCTGAACTAGCACAGCCCGCCAGCACCCAAACGACGAACAAACCGATGGTAAATGACAGAGGAGATTTCATCGTGAGCTATCATCCGAAGTCGCACGATCCGAAACAACCTTGGCAAATACTACGCGGTCATCTTGCAGTAACGCATCCACCAGCAACGTCAGATCTTCGCCCTCTACCACCGGTGTTACGTCCGCCGTATAGCTATCTGGCAAACGTTGTTCCAGGTTCAGATCATAGTCACTCAAGAGCTGCGCGAACACGGTAGTCTCCATCCCAGCCCGGGTAATTATTCTTAACGTCGGCTGGTCGAAAGTTTCAGCGCTAGTAAGGGTTCGGAAGTCATCCACAGTAGTTTCGGAGTCGCCCCGTTCAATGCCTGCGAATAGCCCAACAGCAAGGACCAAAACGAACGCCGGCGCCAGGGCTGTGGCCGGGAAATTTCCTGTACCACGCAGGCCAAACCAGTCGCTGAATCGATTTAGCAAACGTTCGCCGGTAGATTCCTCCAGGCGATCAGCAATCGCGGCAAAGCCTGGAGCGCCGTGTATGCTATTCAACGCAGCCTCGCTGTCTGCACTTTCAGCCTGCCCGCGCAACGCAATCTGCAAACGGGTCTGAAACTCGTGTTGAGCGCTCAGGTCCTTATCAGTAGCGAGTGCTTTCTCCAATCTCGCTTGTGTATCTGCATCCAAATGCCCATTGATGTAGTCCGGGAGTAAATCCGCCAGATCATCACTGGTGGTATTCGAATTTTCGAAGAATCGATTCATGACAGACTGCTCTCGTTCGCAAGCGCATTGTTGGTGTCTAACCGCTCTTGCGCTGTTTCCATTATCTTTCTCAGGTTTTTGCGGGCGTGGTGTAGCCGGGTTTTCACAGTGTTCGTTGGGCAGCCCACTATCTGGGCAATATCACCAAGCTGATGGCCTTCGAAGTAGCACAGTTCGATCACCAACCGGTGGTTCGGCTTCAGCTGCTTCACCGCAGCCACCAGAGCATCAGCACCTTCGGTATCAGCAGGTGCTTCGGGCGCCGCATAGTCTGCGAGATCATCACCAGACATTTCGAAGGTGGCGTCTCTTTTTTGTTGTTTCTTGACCATCCTTAAACACGCTCTGTAGGCGATAGAAAAGACCCAGCTTGAAACCTTTGAGCGCGCCTCATACTGATGCGATTTTCGCCATACGGTCACCATGACATCGTTGTAGGCTTCTTCGATAAGTGCCTCATCATGGGTGAGCCGGCGCAAAAAACTCTTCAATCTTGGCCTGAATCGTACATACAGGGCTTCCAGCGCCGCCGTGTCCCGCTGCCGCGTTATGCGCACCATCAGCTCCCGATCATGGGCATCAGAGTCATCGGCGGCTGGCGTCGGGCCAGACGTTGCAGCAGAATTCAGGGGCAGCTCTGTGGGCATTGCAGCTCATCAGTTTCTTGTCTTGATCTATTGGAGGCAGGCACGCGAAGAAAGGTTCAATACGTCCGACCTGATGTACCGGAAACCTTACAGCACAGGCCGCCCGTATCATTGTATCTGCAACATATAGCGAGTCAGGCCACGGGAGAGCCCAATGCAAGTACTCAAGTGGACAGCGATTCTGGCCGCCGCCTACGTCGTGCTCGTGCTGTTGTTTGACGGTGTGTTTATCAGCCTGAATCAGGCAAAACTCGAACGCAGCAAGATCCCAATGCTGCACATCACCACAACAGATCAATCCGGTACAGCCAGCAAACGCCAGCTCGCAAGATTCGAAAGCGAGGGGAAACTCTACGTCTCAGCCCATCACTGGTGGCGGGGCTGGTATCACCGCGCTATTGCCAACCCACAGGTGCAGGTCGAAATCGATGGCGTGAGCGGCAACTATATTGCAGTACCCGTTGAGGGCGCAGAATTTGAGCAAGTAGCGGACGACTTTCAGCTTGGTTTTGTCGTGCGGTTTTTGATGGGCTTTCCGCCCCCTCGCGACATTTTGCGGCTTGATCCAGTGGGCTGATCAGATAGCAGGACTACCGGCATAAAAAATGCCGGACAGAAACCAATCTGTCCGGCATTTGCTGATGACCTGATCTTCGACTTAAGCGGACTTGGGCCTTAGAACCTGACGCCGAAATCCAGAGAGACCTGACGTCCGCGGTTCAGAGTCACCACATTGTCGTCACCATCTGGTGGCAGGAACGGCCGGTTACCTGAGTTGACAATAATCTGTTTGTCGCCAATGTTGGTGGCTACCACCGCCAGCGTCCAGCGACCGTCTCTGCTGCCCAGACTGATGTTCGCATCTACCGTTGCGAACGAGTCCTGAGAAACCTGGACCGAGCCGTTGCCCGTGAACTGATCACCCGCCCAGGCAACGTTAGCACTCAGTCCGAGCTCCAGACCGTCCGAAAGCGGCACGTAATAATCCGCAGCGAAGTTACCAGAGAACTCAGGAGCAAGTGCTGCGTCACGGCCGTCGAGGTCAACTCCCTGCACATCAACAAACGTATCTGTAAACGACGAATCAAGATAGGCCAGGGCGCCTGTGAAAGACAGCCCAGTGATTGGCGTTAACCAGGTCCAATCTACGTCGAGGCCAAAGGTAGTTAACTCACCCGCGTTGAAGGTGGCGAACTGGATCGCCACGCCATCGAACTGTTGGACTTGCAGATCTTCGAACACATAGACGTAAGCCGTCGCATTCAAGCGCAGCGCCCGATCCAGCAATTGCGTCTTAATGCCAATTTCTCCACCTGTGACAGTCTCCGAATCAAACAGCAGACTTGAGGTCGCTTCTTCATCAAACGTGTTGCCTGTGGCGGGATTAATCGCCGTGTTGCCGATACCGGCAAGGCCTACACCAGGAAGTGCACTGGTATCAATACCGCCTGACTTGAAGCCGGTTTTGAAGGCCGCGAACACGTTTACGGTATCTGAAGCCTGGTACACCAAAGATACCTCGGGTGACACATCATCATCTTCAAATTCGATAAGACCGGACTCAAAGCCGCTGGAAACGAAGTTAGGTTGGCCGTCGCCGTCCAAATCCAGTCCGCTAATGATCGGATTGATAATTGGAGTGCCGATTGTGTTGGCTTTTTCTTCGTATGTACATCGGAAACCGGTGGTCCTTGTCATTCGGTACGATTGGCGGTATTCAACATTACCAAA